>NZ_JBSHMJ010000012.1:0-97283 GCF_053645265.1 Dietzia sp. NPDC055343
GGTGGGCTGCAGGACGCCCATGATCATGCGCATGGTGGTGGTCTTGCCGGCGCCGTTGCCGCCCACGAAGCCGGTCATGGTTCCACGTGGAACCATGAACTCGACGTCGTTCACTGCGACGGTGTCGCCGAAGCGTCTGGTCAGTCCGTCGATGCGGAGCATGGTGTCCTTCCCTGACCAGCCGTCCCTTCTGAGGCCGCCGGTCGATTGTCCTGATGACACCCATGACGTTATGGCGCGGCGCGGCGAAGTGGATCAGTCGTGAGGGGGAAATCGGTGCAGGGCAGCGGTACTCGTCTCCCCCTTGAGGAGGAGAGATATTTGACGACGACGAGACCGGCCGCCCGCCCGCGACGAGATCGCGTCGCGGGGTGGGCGTCCTCGGCGTCGATCGCCCTGGGTTCAGACCAGTCGTAGAGAGCGCTCCGACGTGATGACGGTGGGGGCGGCCACCGAGCCCTTGTTGGTGGTCGGGGGTGTTTTGTCTGGACTGTGGAGCAGAAGGGTGTAGATCCCGGGCTTGTTCTGTATTCCGGCGGTTAGTCGCCGGGCCGGACGAGTCCGGCCTCGTATGCCAGGACCACGGCCTGCACACGGTCGCGAAGGTGCAGTTTGGACAGGCACGCCGAGACGTGGGACTTGACGGTCGCCTCGCCCACCACGAGTTCGGCGGCGATCTCCGCGTTGGACAGCCCCCGCGCGACGTGCCGCAGGACCTCGCGTTCGCGCGCGGTCAGCGCGTCGAGCGTGGGGGAGGACGCGGCCGGGCCGCGGTGCGTGGTCGGGGCGCCGGTGTCGACGACGAGGCCGTCGCCCGCGATGCCTTCACCGGCAACATCGCAGAGACCTGCGTCGCCGGAATCAGCCGGCAAGGCGGTCATCTTCTCGATCACCCGGCGGGTCACCTCGGGCGCGAGCAGGGCGTGCCCGTGGGCGACGGCCCGGATGCCGTCCACCAGGTCGTCGGGGTCGGAGTTCTTGAGCAGGAAGCCGCCGGCGCCGGCGCGGAGGGCGTCGAAGAGGTAGTCGTCGCGGTCGAAGGTCGTGAGGATGAGCACGCTGGACAGGCCTTCGTCCACGATCCGGGTGGTCGCCTCGATGCCGTCCATCCCGGGCATCTGCACGTCCATGAGCACCACGTCGGGTCGGAGTTCGCGGCACGCCTCGATCGCGGCCGCACCGTCGGCGGCGTCGCCGATCACCTCGATGTCGTCCTCGGCGCTGAGCATCATCGAGAACCCGGATCGCATCAGCGGCTGGTCGTCCACCACGAGCACTCGCAGTACCCCGGGGCAGGCCTGGTCGGACTCCGGGCCGCTGCCGTCGTTCTCGGGTGGAGGCGGTGGCGGTGGTGGTGTCGTCGTCATCGCTCCTCCTCATCGCCGGCGCCGTACGGCAGGCGGACCCGCACGCGGTAACCCCCGGTCACCCGGGGGCCGATCTGGCATTCACCGTGGTGGGAGCGGACGCGCTCGCGCATCCCGAGCAGGCCCAGGCCGCTGCCGGAGGTGCCGGGGCGCGGCCGGCCCTCGTCGAGGATCTCGACCTCCACGTAGGGAGTATGGTCGGGGCGCTCGCCGGTGCGCAGGACCACGCTCGCGCGGGTCGCGGTGGAGTGCCGGCGGACGTTGGCCAGCGCCTCCTGCACCGTGCGGTACAGCGACGAGCCGGTCAGCGGTGGGACCTCGGCGACCGGATGGGAGGGGTCGACGGCGACGTCATAGCTGGTCGCGAAGCCGGCGGTGTCGTGGGAGGCCACCAGTGTGGCCAGCTCGTCGAGGCCGTGGCCGGCGGAGCGCGACCCGGTGTCCGCCGCCGGGACGGGGGCGGCCTCCTCCGAGCGCAGCGCGCCGAGCAGCGCCCGCATCTCGCCGACCGCCGACCGCGAGGAGCCCTCGATCGTGCGCAGCGCCTCGGCGGCGGCCTCCGGGTTGCGGTCCATCACCCGGCGCGCGGCGGCGGCCTGGACCCCGATCGCCGCGATGTGGTGGGCCACCACGTCATGCAGCTCGCGCGCGATCCGTAGCCGCTCCTCGGTGACCGCGGCATCACGCAGGGCCTCGGCCTGGCGCTCGATGGTCAGCGCCTGCTCCCGGAGCGCGAACTGACGGTGCGCCGACCGCCACGCGCTGATGCCGAGCGCGGCGGCGCCGCCGAAATACACGACGTTGATCAGGGCGGTGTAGACGAGATAGGAGGGCACGGCGGGGAACAGGCCGCCGGCGTGGTCGGTCTCCGACACCGCATCGAGGATCTGCTGCATGCCCGAGCCCAGGGCCAGGTACCAGGCCATCCACACGCCCAGTGCCGCCGCGATTCCGGCCGCGACCCCCACCAGCGCACGGCGGTCCCTCGCCCAGGCCACGCACGAGTAGACCGCAACGAAGTACAGCACCTGTTGGGACAACTGGCCCATGACGATCGGCATCACGCTGCCCAGAATCAACAGATGTAGCGTCGCCGCGATCCCGGTCGTCAGCGGGAGGCGGCGGCGGATCGCCAGGAGCGCGGCCGCGGTGGCCATCGACAAGTACTGGCCCCAGATCGGAGCGGTCTCCCCTTCCAGGACGCCCATGCTGCGCAGGATCTCGATGCCCAGCGCCGAGCACGCGAACATCACCACGGCGAGAGTGATGTCGGCGCGGAGGTAACCGGGAGGTAGCGGACGGATCCACGGGTCCTCGGCGTCGAAGAGGCGGTTCAGGCGGGACCACACGGATACGAGCCTATCGGCACGCCGCGCTACGTATCGTGGGCGCGTGCCTGCCAAGAGCATCGACATCCCAGACCTGTCCGGCCAGACGTGGCTGATCACCGGCGCGACCAGCGGGGTCGGCCTCGAGACCGCGCGGTCCGCATCACGGCACGGCGCCCGGGTGATCCTTGCCGTCCGCGACACCGCGCGCGGGCGTGAGGTGGCCGCCGCGCTGCCCGGGCCATCCCGCGTGGTGGAGTTGGACCTCGCGTCACTGGCGAGCGTGCGGCGCGCGGCCTCCGAGCTGCTGGGGGATAGGGGCGACGACGAGGCCGGTCGCCACGGAGACGTTCACGACGACGTTCGCGGTGGCGAGGAGTTCGGTCCGGAGCGGATCGACGTGCTGGTCAACAACGCCGGGGCCATCACGCCGCGCCGCCGCGAGACCGCTGACGGCTTCGAGATGCTTCTCGGGGTCAACGTACTGGGCCCATTCCTGTTCACGGACCTCGTGCTCCCGCTCGTGCAGCGGCGGGTGGTGATCGTGGGCTCGAATGCACACAAGGCGACGTCGTTCGACTTCGGCGACCCGCACTTCCGCCACCGCCGCTGGACCCCGGCCAGCGCTTACGCCCAGTCCAAGCTCGGGGACATGCTGTGGGGGCTCGCGCTGGACCAGCGGATGCGGGACGGGCGGGCCGAGGCCGGCGCCGCCGGGGTGGATGTGCAGCTCACGCACCCGGGGTGGGCTGCCACGGGAATCTCCAACGCCACCGGCAACGCGGCGCTCGACAGCGTGATCACCCGCGTGTGCTCGGTGTTCGCCCAGCCTGCGGCCCAGGCGGCGCTCACCACGATGTACGCCGCGACCCGGCCGCTGCCGCCGTGCAGCTACACCGGCCCGGACGCGATGCGGCACCTGCGCGGGATGCCGACGCTCATCGGTCGAAGCGCCGAGGCGTCGGACCCGGCGCTGGCCGAGCGGTTCTGGGAATTCTCCGAGGAGGAGACCGCAAAGTCCCGATAGCAGCCGGTGAACGTGTACACGAATCGCGGTTTCGTGTACACGTTTCTTGGACGTGTCGAAGGCGTGTACAAGTCCGGAGGGCGCGCGGGTCGACAGATAATGCAACCAAATGGTTGCAGTATCGCCTTCGGCATGCAATCGTTGTCCTCGGGAGGTGCGTGACATGACCGATCCAGACGCACAGACAACCATCGAGGATGTGCCGGACGAGATCCGCCGCAGCATCCACATCGACGCCGACGCCCGGGTGGTGTGGGAGATCATCGCCGAGCCCGGGTGGTTCATCAACGAGGGCTCCTGGGCTGAACACGAGATCACCACCGACGGCGACGTCGCGCGGGTGGTCGACCCCGTCCACGGCGAGTTCAGCCTCCGCACCGTGACACTCGAACCGCCGCACCGTGCGGTGTTCGAGTGGCTGAGCGGGCAAGCGGGTGAGATCGCCGCCGGTGACCCTGTGAACACAGTCGAGTTCACCGTCGAGCCCGACGGCACCGGTGTTCTGCTGACCGTCCGCGAGACGGGGTTCGCCGCACTCCACGACGACGCGGTCGTCCGACGCCGCCGATTCGAGGAGAACTCCGAGGGCTGGGTGATCGAGCTCGGGCTCGCACGGGATCGGGCCGAGGCTCTGGTGTGAGTGGAGTCCCACCCGGACCGGGCGACCCGGTTGCCGGGCCGGTTGCTGCTCTCGCCGGCCTTCTCGCTCCCGACGCCGACGACGTCTTCACGGCGCTCGGCGATCGGACCCGCAGGCAGATCATCGTGCGGTTGGCCGATCAACCGGACGACGCCGGTGCGGTGGCGCGCGACCTGGGGATCAGCCGCCAGGCCGTCGCCAAGCATCTTCGGATACTGGCGGACGCCGACATGGTCTGGGCCAGGGCCGACGGGCGACGACAGGTCCACGCAGTACACCCCGGCCGCATCCGTGAGATCTCGGACCTCCTCGGAACCGTGGCGGACGGGTGGGACCGGCGACTCGAGCAGGTCCGCCGGCTCGCCGAACGCGAGGACCAGCGCCCCCGGTGAGTGCAGGTCAGGTGAGGTTGTCGTACTCGCCGTCGACCCAGGCGGCGTAGCGCTCTGCCGACCGCAGCACCGCGGCCCGGGCGTCATGCGGGACACAGCCGCCGAAGTTGCCGTAGATCCGGTCGAAGTCGTAGCGGCCCACGTGGTCGGCGATCCGTCGAACCACCGCCGCGGACAGCGGCATCCAGTTGGGGAACGAGCGCATGAACGTCACCCAGGCGGGATCGGCGACCGTGCCGATCGTGTCGCCGGTGAACAGCACGCCCTCGCCGTCGGGAGCGGTCCAGTGCACGACCGCGCTGCCCGGGAAGTGTCCACCGGGCTGGGAGGCGCGTACCCCGGGAAGTAGGTCGATCTCGGCATCCCGGTCCGGGGCCACCGAGCCATCGTCACCGACCGTCCCGTCGTTCCGTCCGCCCCACACCACGGTGTTGCGTGGCCGAAGTCCCAGCCACTGCTCATCGGCCGCGGAGACGTAGACCGGGCAGTTGTCGAACGCCTCCGACCACAGCGACTGCACCCCGTACATGTGCGGATGCGAGGCGATGATCGCCGCCAGCCCGCCCCAGCCGCGGACCGCCGCCACGGCCTCGTCGGTGATGACGTTGGGCACCTCCACCAGGACGTTGCCGCTATCCGTGCGGAAGAGAGCGGGCTTCTGGCCGATCCCGGGGCAGTTCTTCTGCACGAGCATGATGACGTCCGGTTCGCGTTCGACGAATTCGATCGCCGCGCCACCCGCCCGCGACTGCTCGGGCGTGGTCCACCGCTGACCGTCCGACGGCACGAACTGGCGCTCGTCAGCGCAGATCGGGCACACCTCCGGCAGCGGCGCGGAACGCTCGACACCGCACGTCGCGCACTGCGTGACCGACCCCTGGCCGGAGGACGGATCCCCAACCGGCCCCGTCACGAGATGTCGCCCTCGGTGTCGACCGGATGCCATTCACCGCCCACCTCCACCTCCAGGACACCGTCCGAGGGGCGGTCCTCGCGTTGGCGGTCGGCGGCGGACTCGAGCGCTTCCTGAGCATTGTCGAATTCACCGAGGTCGATCGTGCGGTCAGGGGTGCGGAGGCGGAACATCGACATGTCCTCGAGTGTCCTCCTCGCGAGCCGCCACCGCACCCGGCCCGGGCACATCGCGATCTCCCGATGATCGGTATTCCCTCCTTCCGGCACGGCGCGAGAGCACACTGGGGAGCGGCATCGCCCCACAGAGGAAGGCACACCATGTCGTCGTCGTCATCCACTCCGTCACACGACGGTTCACCCGCGGTTCCGGAGGGCCCCGCCGCCCGCGAGGACGCGCCCCATGGTTACCCGGGGTTGGGCGACCAGCCCGTCGACGGCATCCGGCTCCTGCGCGCCCCGGCCGTGCCGACGGCCGTCGTGCGCGCCGCCGACGTGCCCATGGCCACCATCGCCGGCCTGTTCGACGCGGTGTTCGGCACGGCGTTCCCCGCGGCGTTCGCGCGCGGACTCACCCCGGCGGGCCCGGCGTTCGCGCTGTACACACGACTGACCGACGGCGCCGACGCCGTGGCCGACGTGGAGATCGGGTTCCCGCTGGACGGACTGCTGCTCGCCCAGATCGGCGCCGAAATCGTGGAGGTCGACGGCCTCCGCGTGGTCGCCTCGGTCCTGCCCGCCGCCGACGTCGCGGTGACCAGCCACCTCGGCGGGTTCGACGGGCTCGGGCGGGCCTGGGGCGAGTTCCTGGGCGAGCTGGGGGCGATGGGATGGGCGCCGGGCATCCCGTTCTGGGAGGCCTACGTGACCGAGCCGTCGCCCGACATGGACCCGGCGGACCTGCGAACCGACCTGTACTGCGTGGTTCGCACGCCCGACGACGCCGCCTGACCGCGGCCGGTTACTCGATGTCTTCCAGCGACCGGCCGTTCGTCTCCGGGATGAATCGGGCCACGAAGAGCAGCGACAGCAGCGCCGCCACCGCGTAGAAGCCGTAGGTGAACGTGAGACTGAGCTCGGCCATCGGTGGGAAGGCCGTCGAAACGGCGAAGTTCGCGCCCCACTGCGCGGCCGCGGCCAGCCCCAACGCGGTGGTGCGGATGCGGTTGTTGAACATCTCGCCGAGCAGCACCCACACCGCCGGGCCCCACGACATCCCGAAGAACACCACGAAACCGTTGGCCGCGATCAGCGCGATCAGGCCCTGGACGTCGCCGAGCTGCGGGGCGAGCTCGCCGTCCGCGCCCGGGGCCATGGTGGCCTGACTGAACATCGCGGCCATCAACGCCAGCGACACCGTCATGCCCACCGAGCCGATCATGAGCAGTCGCCGCCGCCCGATCCGGTCGATGAGCGCGATAGCCACCACCGTCACGACGATGTTCGTGACCGACGTGATGACCGTCTGCGTGAGCGCATCCGCCTCCGTGAACCCGACCGACTGCCACAGCGACGTGGAGTAGTAGAAGATCACGTTGATGCCCACGGCCTGCTGGAAGACCGACAGTACGATGCCGATCCACACGATGGGCAGCAGGTTCCTCCCGCCCGGGGTGACGAGGTCGCGCCACGTGCGCTTGCGGTCCTCGCGCAGGGTGCCGCGGATCTCCCGGATCCGGTCGTCGACCCCGCCGTCCTGGAGGGAGCGCAGCACGGCCTTCGCGCGGTCCAGCTGCCCCCGGCCCACCAGATAGCGCGGCGACTCGGGGATGGTCAGCGCCAGCACCCCGTACGCCACCGCCGGGATGAGCTCGGCCCAGAACATCCACCGCCACGCCGCCGCGCCGAGCCACAGCTGCTCGATCGCGCCCCCGGCCACCCCGGCCAGCCACGCGTCCGAGAGCAGGGCCACGAAGATCCCGGAGACGATCGCCAACTGTTGCAGCGAACCGAGCCGGCCGCGGATCGCCGGTGGGGCGACCTCCGCGATGTACGCGGGCGCGATCACCGACGCCGCGCCGACGCCCAGTCCGCCGATGACCCGCCAGACGATGAGGTCCCACGGGCTCACGGCCAGGCCCGACCCCAGCGCGCTCACGGTGAACAGCACCGACGCCAGGACCATCACCCGGGTGCGTCCCCACCGGTCGGCGAGACGGCCCGCGAGGAACGCGCCGGCGATACACCCGAGCAACGCAGAGGAGACGGCGAACCCGGTCAGCCCGGCCCCCATGCCGAAGCTCTCCTGCACGGCGTCGACGGCGCCGTTGATGACCGCGGTGTCGAAGCCGAACAGGAAGCCGCCCAGCGCCGCGACCAGGGAGATGATCACCACCCGGCCGGTGTGGAACGACTCCTCCCCGGGCCGCGGCCCGGCGGTGTTCTGAGTGGACATGCGTACCCCGCTCCCCGGCCCGGTGAACCGGGGCCGCGCCGACTGGCTCTGCTACAGGTGGTGAGAGGAGGGTAGGCACGGGGTGGAAGTGTCGCAAGTCACACCATGGTCGGCTGTGGTCCGAGCTGTACGAGCCCGCGCGACGAGAACACGTTCTAGGCTGAGGGGCACTTCGTCGTCGTCATCGAAAGGGCACCCACCGTGAGCGTCACCCCCGAGCAGATCCGCGCCACCGCCGACTCCTACATCGCCGCGCTCACTGCCGGCGACCTCGAGGCGGTCATGGCGCTCTACGCAGAGAACGCCACCGTCGAGGACCCGGTCGGCGGCGGCACCGTCCACGAGGGCGCCGCCGCGATCCGCGAGTTCTACGCCTCCGTGGTGGCACTGAAGATCGACGGCCGGGTGCTCGAGGCCCGGGCCTGCGGCAACGACCTGCTGTTCAACTTCGAGATCACCACGCACTTCGACGAGGGCTCCAAGGCCACCATCAACGTGTGGGACCTGATGACCCACGACGAGCAGGGCAAGGTCGTGTCCATGCGGGCCTACTGGACCCCGGAGAACATGAGCTGACGGTTCCCCGCGTGCGCGATCGGCCCGCTCGACTAGCCTGGATCGCATGATTACCGCAATCGTCTTCGTCCACGCCGAGACGGCGCGGATCCCCGAGGTGGCCTCCGCCATCGCCGAGATCGACGGTGTGTCCGAGGTCTACTCGGTCACCGGGACCATCGACCTGATCGTGCTTGTGCGCGCGCGTCGAAACGAGGAGATCGCGGACGTCGTGTCGGACCGCCTCAACAAGGTCCCGGGCGTGCTGGACACGGAGACCCACATCGCGTTCCGGACCCAGTCCAAGCACGATCTCGAGGCGGCGTTCTCGCTCGGCTACGACGACTGAGCCCGGGCCAGCCGCCGCGCCCGCCGCTGGGCGCGCCGGAGGTCGGACAGCAACTGCGGGCCGGTCCACTGCCGCCTGTCGGGCCCGGCCCTTTCGGCCTCGTGCACCAATTCGACGATGCGGGCACAGGCCGGCGCCTCCACGCCGAGCCGCCGACCCATGCGCACCACCTCGCCCTGCAGGATCCCGATCTCGGTGGGCCGACCGCGCTCGAGGTCGTCGTGCATCGACGAGGTCCCGTCGGGGTCGACGCGGAGCACCGCGCGCGCCAGCCGACTGAACGCGGGCGTCGGCAGCCGCATGATCGTCGGCAGCATCCCGGCCGGGACCGGGAGCGGAACCCGCGGCACCACGCCGGCCGCCGTGAACACCCGGCTGGCCTCCGCCTGGCACAGCGCCACGCATCGTCGGAAATCTCGGTTGAGCAGCTCGGTGCGCAGCGGCAGCCCAGACAGGGCCTGCACGGCGTTGTTCATGTTGAGTAGCACCTTGCCGTGCAGGACGGCCTGGATGTCGTCGGTGGGGCGCGCGGCCAGCCCGGCGGTGGCGAACACCTCCAGCAACGGCGCCGCGGCCGCATGGTCGGCGATCCGGATCTCCCCGCGAGAGGTACGCCGGTACGTCGCGGGACCGGTCCGCGCCACGTTGAACGGCACGGTGCCCGCGATCACGGGCGCCACGTCCACGTCGTCACGGATCCGGTCGGCCGAGTGCAGCCCGTTCTGCAGCCCCACGATCAGCGAACCTGGTCGCAGGAACGGCAGGAACGCCGCGGTGGCCTCCCCGGTCTGCGCGGCCTTGGTGGTCACCAGGATCACGTCGGAGCGCCGAACCGCCTCGGGGGACTCGGTCAGGGTGAGCGAGTCGGGCGGCAGATGCAGGCGATCCCCTTGGCCGTCGCCGGACTCCACTGTCAGCCCCACAGCGCGGATCGGATCGAGCACGTGCGCGCGCCCGACGAGCGTCACGTCGGCGTGGCGGGCGAGCCGGCCGCCGAGGTAGCAGCCGACGACCCCCGCACCGATCACGGTGACGCGCAGAGGGCTGTCCGGGCTGGTCATGATGATGTTGACGGTACGACACGCGCGGGACTTCGGCAGCCGGAACGGGGGACCTTTCCCTCGGCGCCGCCTCGGTTCCGGATGGGTGTCGCGTCAGCGTCGGGTCAGTGCGGGCGGGGCCGCAGGACGACCTCGGTGGGGTGCGCGTCGGGTGTCGCGTCCAACGCCTGCCGGATCGCCGCGGCCACCGACTCGGGTGTGAGGAACGCGCCCGGGTCGTAGGTGCCGCCCTCGTCGGCGACGATCGCGCGCTGCATGTCGGTGTCGACGCGCCCGGGGTGGACGGACGTGACGCGCAGGTCCGGCTCCTCCTGACGGAGCACGTCGGAGAAGGCGCGCAGGGCGAACTTGGAAGCCGCGTAGGAGCCCCAGCCGGCCTTGGCGGTGTACCCCGCGCCGGAGTTGACGACGACGACGTGGCCCCGAGCCGTACGCAGCGACGGGAGGAGAGCCCGCGTCAGCTCGAGGACCGCGACCACATTGACCTCGAAGGCGCGGCGCCACTGGTCGGCCTCCGTGTCGGCGATCCGGCCCAGCTCGGCGATGCCCGCGCAATGGACGAGCCCGTCGAGGGTGTCGATCCCGGCCGCGGCCAGTGCGGGCCCGTCGGCGGACGAGAGGTCGGCGGTCACGACCCTGGCCGACCGGCAGTCGCCGGCGACCGCGTTCAGCGCGTCGGTGTCGCGTCCCACCAGGACGAGGTCGTGCGATTCGGACAGGGCGCGGGCGGTGGCGGCCCCGATCCCGCGGGAGGCGCCGGTGACGAGGACAGTGCTCATGCCGCCGAGGCTAGTCGGCGTCGAAGGCGTCGAGCAGGGAAGTGAGGGCGGGGACGGCGTCGGCGAGCACGGCGCGATGCTCCGGGGACAGGCGGGACAGCTGTTCGGCGAAGTCGCGGTCCCGGTCCATGAGGACCTGCTTGATGCGGTCCCGGCCCAGGTCGGTCAGCGCGACGCTGACCCCGCGACGATCCGCCTCGTCCGGGATCCGCGTGACGTAGCCCATCGACTCGATCACGCTCACCGAGTTGCTGGTGGTGGGGACGCGGACGTTCTCCAGGCGGGCCAGGTAGGACATGCGCAGCGGTCCGTGGTTGGCCAACGTGTGCAGGATCGAGGTCTGTGCCCGGCTCAACTCGTACTGGGTGTTCTGCCGGCGGACCAGTAGGTCCAGGCGCAGCATGATGGGCCGGAACAGAGTCGCCAGCTCGAGCGCCGGCCCGTCGTGTGCGGCCGGCGGCGCCGGGTCCGCAGCCGACGGCTCCCCGGCCGTCACGGCGGTCCCCGGGGAGGCCTGAGGCTCACCGCCCGTGGTGGCTACGGGCTCTCTCGTCGTCTCCATCTACACCAGCCCCCTCGACACCGACTTCCCCCGAAGCCCCGTCGACCGGAATGTAAACATGATTTTTTGCCGTCATGGGGCATCACCCCGGCCTCCCGGGTGATACTTGACGAATGGATCTGTATCACCGCGTCACGGGCACCGGGCCGACCGTCGTTCTCATCCACGGGGTCTGCCACCGTGGGCACGCCTGGGACCCCGTCGTCCCGCTGCTGGAGGACCGGTACCGGCTGGTGATCGTGGACCTGCCGAGCCACGGCCTCTCCCCGGACCTGCCGACCGAGGGCGACCCGCTGGAGTACATGGTCGATCAGCTCACCACCATGCTGGAGGACATCGTCCCGCCCGGCGAGCGCGCGCACTTCGCCGGAAACTCCCTCGGCGGCTTCCTCGCGCTGGAGATGGCGGCCCGCGGGCACGCGCACAGCGCCACGGCCCTCTCACCTGCGGGATTCTTCAGATCTGACGCCGACTGGCGCTACACGATCACCGTGTTCCACAGCCTCCAGCGCGTCGCCGGCAAGCTCGGCCGTCACATCCCCGCGGTGTCGCAGCGGGCGGCGGGGCGCGCGGTGATGATGGGTGCCTTCTGCGCGCGGCCGTGGCGCTACCCGGCCGAGGCAGCGGCGATCGACGGCGAGGCGATCATCACCAACACGGTGCTCGACCGGGCCGACCGGCGCGCGTTCGTGTTCACCGCGCCCGTCGACGAGGACGTGCCGTTGACCATCCGCTGGGGCCGGTTCGACCTGGTGCTCCCCGCGGCGCAGCGACGGCTCGCGGCGCGGCTGTTCCCGCGCGCGCGGATCGAGACCTCCGCCGACGGGCACGTGCCGATGTCCGACGATCCGGAGGGCGTCGCCGCATCGATCGCGGCCACAGTTGAGCGCGGCCTGGCCCGCGACCGCGAGCTCGCCCCCGCCCGGTAACCCGCGCATGCGCGTCCTCTTTGCTCATGGCCGGCGGGGTTACGCGTCGGCTTTGCTTCATTCCGGACGCGTAACCCCAGCGTATGGGCACAGTCTGGGCGCGCAAGCCCAGAGACTGGGTAGCTGACCGACGCCCCGCCTCCTCGGGAGGAAGCGGGGCGTCATGTCGTGCGCGTGAGGCGCGGGGTCGGTCAGGAGCCCAGCAGGTCCGCCGGCAGCAGGCCGCCCAGTGACCCGGCTCGGCCGCCGAAGCCGTTCTTCCACGCCACCACGGTCGAGGGCCGCGGCTGCGAGGCGCCGCCGTCGGGCCAGTGCGAGGCCGGGTTCTCGATCGAGGAACCGTCCTTCTCGCCCGGGTGCTGGACGTTGACGATCGCGCGGTTCTCGAGAACCAGCGGGCCGCACGTCTCGGCGCCGATCGGCACGGTGAGGAACAGCTTGGTCTCGCCGCGGTTCGGACCTGACGTGGCGACGGAGTAGAGGCCGTCGTTGAAGCCGAGTGCGTTGCCGTCGGTGGAGACCCACAGGCCGCCGTCCGGGCCGAACGCCACGTTGTCCGGGCAGGAAATCGGGCTGACCTTGGACTTGTCGAAGCCGCCGAAGTAGGTGTCGGCCTCCTTCGGGTCGCCGCAGACGAGCAGCAGGTTCCAGCCGAAGGTGGTGCCCGCGTGGTCGTCGGTGATCTCCACGACCTGGCCGTGCTTGTTGTTGTGCCGCGGGTTGGCCTCGTCGGCGGCGGCCTTGCCGGCGGTGCCGCGCTGCGAGTTGTTGGTCAGCGCCATGTAGACCTTGCCGGTGGTCGGGCTGGGCTCGACGTCCTCGGGACGGTCCATCTTGGTGGCGCCCACCGCGTCACCGGCCATGCGGGTGTGCACCGCGACCTGCTCGGGGGTCATGCCGTCCACATGCGAGACGGCCGTGCCGTCGGCGGTGACCGTCATCAGCGGGATCCAGGTGCCGGTGCCGTCGAACCGGCCGTCGGCGGGCAGGGCGCCGGTGCCGTCGATCTCGGCGGCCGGGGAGTTGCCGGAGAAGGTGGCCACGTAGAGGGTGCCCTCGTCGAGGATCTTCATGTTCTCGGCGCGCGCGGTGGCGGTCTGGCCCGGGTTGATCTTGCGGCTCGAGACGAACTTGTAGAGATAGTCGAAGCGCTCGTCGTCGCCGGAGTAGGCCACCACGGTGCCGCCGGGGGTCACGTGGATGCTGGCGCCCTCATGCTTGAACCGGCCCATGGCGGAGTGCTTGACCGGGGTGGAGGTCGGGTTCCACGGGTCGACCTCGACCACGTAGCCGAAGCGGTTGACCTCGTTCGGCTCCTTGGCCAGATCGAAGCGGTCGTCGAAGTTCTCCCACTTCCGGCCGGACGTCTCGGCGGCGATGCCGTAGCGACGCAGCTGCTCGAGCCTCATGGCATCGGTGATAGCCCCGGCGGTGCCGAAGTACTGGTTGAAGTTCTCCTCGCCGGACAGCACGGTGCCCCACGGGGTGTGGCCGCCGGCGCAGTTGTTCAGGGTGCCCAGCACGCGCGTGCCGGTCGGGTCGGCGTTGGTCCTGGTCAGCGGGCCGACGGCGGGGCCGCGCAGCTCGAACGGGGTCAGCGCGGTGATGCGGCGGTTGTAGGAGCCCAGCACCGGGTCGAGCCCGCCGTCGTTCGGGCGGCTGGCCAGTTCCACCACGGACATGCCGTGCGCGGCCCAGGCGATCTCGACCTGCTCGCGGGTCGGATTCTCCGGGTCGTAGCCGCGGAACATCGAGGGCTCGGTCGTGTACTCGTGGTTCACGGTGAACAGGAAGCGCTCGTCGCGGTCGTCCATGGGGAACATCACGGCGAGGTCGCAGTTGAAGCCGTACTGCCGGGCCTGCGCGGCGGCGGTCTGGTTCTCGAAGTCGAACTCGGGCGCGCCGGCGATCACGGGGTCGCCCCAGCGGATCACCACGTCACTCGAGTACCCCGCCGGGACGGTCACGGCGTCGTCGGTGTTGGGGGAGACCGGGGTGAATGTGGTGTCGATGCCGTTGCCGCCGAGCGATCCCGTGTCGCCGAGCGAGCCGGCGGCCGAACCCTGGGCCGCCGCCACGCCGGGCATCACCTGCGTGGCGCCCACGGCGAGCGCCACCACGCCGGCGGCCTTCAGGGCGCCGCGGCGGCTGATCTCGGTGGCGATGTCCCCGAAGTACGGGTTGCCCGTGGTGTTGGGAACCGGCGCGGCGCACTGGTCACCACACTTGTAGACACAGGTGATGTGCTGGCGGTTCGAGATCCCGGGCGCAGCACCTCCCGAGGTGGTGAGCGGCAGCAGGCGGCGGATCGACATCATTTCTCCCTGAAGACGTTTGCGGCTGAGCGAACCCTGTGACCGTAGGAAGGGCGGACGACCAGCCGGGAGAGAGGCGGCCACGTCCGGATGAACTACGGGCGCAGTGCGGGTGAACTCTCCGCTCGGTCGCTACAGTCACCTGTGTTCACCCTCAATCTCGGATCGTCCGGCACGTTCCTGCCGGTGAAGGGAAAGTGACGCAACGTGTCCGGAGTCAGTTTCGAGAACGTGTCCATCGTCTATCCCGGGGCGACCCGCCCCAGTGTCGACGAGCTGGACCTGCACATCGGGGAGGGCGAGTTCCTGGTCCTCGTCGGCCCGTCGGGGTGCGGCAAGTCCACCATCCTGCGTTCGCTCGCCGGCCTGGAGCCGGTCACGCAGGGCACGATCACCATCGGCGGCAAGGACGTCACCGGACTCGAGCCCAAGGACCGGGACATCGCGATGGTGTTCCAGAACTACGCCCTCTACCCGCACTACACGGTCCGCGAGAACATGGGCTTCGCCCTGAAGCTGGCCAAGAAGTCCAAGGCCGAGATCACCGAGCGGGTCGACAGGGCCGCGGAGATGCTCGACCTGGTGCCCTACCTGAACCGCAAGCCCAAGGAACTCTCGGGCGGCCAGCGTCAGCGTGTGGCGATGGGCCGGGCGATCGTACGGAGCCCGCAGGTGTTCCTCATGGACGAGCCGCTGTCCAACCTCGACGCCAAGCTGCGTGTGGCCACGCGTGCCCAGATCGCCAAGCTGCAACGCGAACTGCACACCACGATGATCTACGTGACCCACGACCAGGTCGAGGCCATGACGATGGGCGACAGGGTGGCGGTCCTGCGTGACGGGCGTCTCCAGCAGGTCGCGGCCCCGCGTGAGCTGTACGAGAACCCGATCAACGCGTTCGTGGCCGGCTTCATCGGTTCGCCGGCGATGAACCTGTTCGACGCGCCGGTGGTCGACGGGACCGTCGATCTCGACGGCATGCGGGTCCCCGCCCCGGCCGGCGCGCTCGGCACGGTCACCATCGGCGTGCGGCCAGAGCATCTGCGTCTGGCCGCGCAGGGCGGGGAGGGAATGCACGCCGTCGTCGACCTGGTCGAGGAGCTCGGTGCGGACAGTTTCCTGCACTGCTCGACGCCCGACGGGCACCCGCTCGTCTATCGCGCCGAGTCGGCCGACCACCCGCGCAAGGGCGAGGACATCCGCCTGGCCGCGCACGAGGGGCAGGTTCGGTTCTTCGACGCCGAGACGGGTGACCGCCTGCGCTGAGCATCAGCTGCGCGGGGGTCTCACCGCGCGGATGGGCAGAGTGCGTTCTCCGGTGTCACCGCCAGTAGCCGGTGAACGTCACGATGTCCCTGGCGACGCCGCATTCCCTGACCAGGAACCGGCGCAGGCCGGTCACCATGGACGACGGGCCGGCGAGATAGGCATAGGTGAGGTCGACCGGGGCGCCGCGCCGCCGGACCTCATCGGTCGCGCGGGCGCCGGGCTCGTCGTCGTCGCCCCGTTGTTTCCACACGACCTCGACCCCCGCGGGTCGGGGGAGGTCGCGGATGTCGCGGGGGTCTCTGACCTCGACGACGACGAGCCCGCTCAGGGCCGGCGGGGCCTGGTCCAGGATGCCGGCGATCGCGGGCAGTGCGGATTCGTCGCCGACCAGTAGTTCGGCCGTGGACCCGGCCGGCGGGGCGTAGAGGCGTCCCTCGTCGAGGATCGCGACAGGGGAGCCGATCGCCGCCTCGCGCGCCCAGGTCAGACCCGGGCCCGAGTGGGAGTCGTCCACGTACACGTCGAAGTCGAGCTCGGCGGTGGCCCGTCCCGCTGCCGGATCGGCGGGTCGGTACCCGGCGGTCGTGTAGTTGCGGATGAGCGGCCGACGCGAGGGCGGGGTGAGCGTGTAGGCGGCCATGCTGCGGATGCTCATGTCCGGCAGCGTCTTCGGTTCGGCGGACCCGCCGGCACCTTCGGTCGGCAGGAACAGGCGGAACCACTGGTCCGCGCCCATGGGGCGGTAGTCGGCCAGGGCCTCGCCGGTCACGGTCAGCCGCACGAAGGACGGGCTGATCAGTTCTCGGGCGGTGAGGGTGACGGGGACGGTGACGGCGGCGCCGGGCTTGATCCTTCTGGTCGACATATGGTGCGCCTAACCTAACTCGCTCCACCTGCTACTGCGCCGAAGGTCACGTTTAGGTAGCGACCTGATGCGGGTGTGACAAGCGGGGCGAGGCGCGGGCGGCGCTGAGATAGGGTTCCTGAAGACATTGTGAGTGCGGCCACTGGTCGTCCTCGCGCGGGTCGATGACAGGAGTTGGATTCATGGCCGGATTCGGCAGGATTTTCAAGGGTGCTGCGATCGCCTCGATCGTCGCGCTCTCCGTGACCGCTTGTTCGAGTGACGACGGCGGCGACACGTCGGCGAGCGAGGACACCACCGCCGGTGTCGAGTCGCGCGGCCCCATCAAGTTCGCGATGGGTAAGAACGACGTCGAGACACTGAAGCCGTTCATCGAGCAGTGGAACGCCGAGCACCCCGACGAGGAGGTCACCCTCCACGAGCTGCCCGGCGACCAGGACGGACAGCGCGACACGCTGGTCCAGTCCCTCCAGGCCAAGAGCGGCGAGTACGACGTGTTCGCCCTGGACATCACCGACACCGCCCACTTCGCGGCGAACGACTGGATCCAGCCGATCGAGGGCGACACCGCCGTCGACACCTCAGGCCTCCTCCCGGCCGCCGTCGAGTCGGCCACCTACAACGGCACGCTCTACGCGGTCCCGCAGAACACCAACGCGCAGCTGCTGTACTACCGCACCGACATGCAGCCCGAGGCCCCGGCCAACTGGCAGGCGCTGGTCGACTCGTGCATCGCTGCGTTCGAGGCCAACGTCGACTGCCTGCAGATGCCGCTCAATCTCGGTGAGCAGACCACGGTGGCCGCCAGCCAGTTCATCAACAGCTGGGGTGGCGCCATCGTGGGCGAGGACGGCGCGACCCCCGAGGTCGAGTCCGAGCAGTCGCGCGCCGGACTCCAGGCCCTCGTCGACGGCTACCAGTCCGACGTGATCGCCAAGAAGACCGACTCCTTCTCCGAGGAGGAGACCGCTCTCGGCTTCCTCGCCGGCGAGACCATGTACTCGTACAACTGGCCGTACATGTACGACAAGGCCCTGACCGAGGGGCAGCCCGAGGTCGCCGAGAACTTCGACGTCGCGCCGATCCTCGGCCCGGACGGCGCAGGTGCCTCCACCCTGGGTGGCTACAACAACGCCATCAGCGTCTTCTCGGAGAACAAGGCCACCGCTGTGGACTTCGTCCAGTACATCATCAGCGAAGAGGTCCAGATGGGCTTCGCCCAGGCCTCGTTCCCGCCGGTGCTGGCCTCGATCTATGACAATGCGGACCTGCAGGCCGAGTTCCCGTACATGACCGCGCTGAAGGTCGCGCTGGAGAACGCCAAGCCCCGCCCCGTGACCCCGTTCTACCCGGCGGTGTCCAAGGCTGTGCAGGACAACACCCACGCAGCACTCAAGAACGAGAAGTCCGTCGACCAGGCAACGACCGATATGGCCGCGGCCATCCAGCAGGCCGGGAACTGAGAGTTCGCGGCTGAGGTGAGGGGGAGACCTTCGAACTCCCGGACTCATCGCCGTACCGCCGTCGACCGGCCGGTGCGCGGGTATACGATCCCGTGTGCCGGCCGGTTCGTCGTCGGGGGCGTCGGCTCCCGCACCTAGTTCCAGGCGCCACAGCCGCACCTTGTGCCGTACCACTCCTCGCACCACCGAAACCAGGAGGGCCGATGACAGCCCAGCGACCGGAGGCCTCGACGGCCCCGGCCTCCCCGCCAGGCGTTGAGCCGAAGGCGGCCGAGCCGCCGGCGCTCGTCAAGAAGAAGTTCGACTGGCGCCCACTGTGGATGGTCGGGCCGCCGCTGGTCATCCTCGCCGTCATCATCGGCTACCCGATCGTGCGGGCCGTCTATCTGTCGTTCGTCGGCGATGCCGGTCTCAATCCCGCGACCGGCAAGTTCGAGGCGGGGACGTTCGGCACCCTCCAGCACTACATCTACTGGCTCACCCAGACGTGCACCAGCAACAGTGGCGACTCCGTCCCGTGCGCCCCCGGCAACATCGCCACCGACTTCTGGCCCGCCATGCGCAACACGGCGATGTTCACCGTGGTGACCGTGTCGATCGAGACGGCGCTCGGCTTCTGGATGGCCGTGGTCATGGGTCGCAACATCTGGGGCCGCGCCCTGTTGCGGGCCGCGGTGCTGGTGCCCTGGGCCATCCCCACCGCAGTCACGGCCAAGCTGTGGGCGTTCATCTTCTCGCCCAACGGGATCGTCAACTCGATTCTCGGCCGCGACATCGCCTGGACCACCGACCCCTTCTACTCGAAGGTCGCCGTGATCGTCGCCGACGTGTGGAAGACCACGCCGTTCATGGCGCTGCTCATCCTCGCCGGCCTGCAGATGATCCCCCGCGACGTCTACGAGGCGGCCCGCGTGGACGGCGCCTCCAAGTGGCAGCAGTTCACCAGGATCACCCTGCCGCTGGTCCGGCCGGCGCTCATGGTGGCGGTCCTGTTCCGCACCCTCGATGCGCTGCGCATGTACGACCTGCCGGTGATCCTCATCAGCGCCAACTCGAGCTCGCCCACGGCCACCATCTCGCAGCTCGTGGTCAACCAGATGAGAACCGGCGCATTCAACAGCGCGTCCGCGTTGTCCACCTTGGTGTTCCTGCTCATCTTCGCGGTGGCGTTCGTCATGGTGAAGTGGCTCGGGGCGAACGTGGTCGAAGACCGCACCGGCAAGAAGGAGGAGATCCGGTGAGCGCACCCACCGCCCCGGCCGGTTCCGGTCCGGGATCCCGACCCGGCGGCCGGCCCGACTCCGCCCGCCCGTCCCTCAAGGCGCCCAGGCCCCCGCTCTGGCCGCAGATCCGCACCTACCTGGGTGCACTGTTCATCCTGGTCTGGGGTCTCGCGCCGTTCTACTGGATGGTCGTCACCGCATTCCGGGACAACGTGCACACGTTCTCGCAGAACCCGCTGCCGACGCACCTGACGCTCGACAACTTCAAGCAGGCCCTCGACACGAGCGGTGGCAACGATTTCCTGGCGGCGATCGGCAACTCGGTCCTCATCAGTGTCGTCACCACGGCCGCGGCGATCACCTTCGGCGTGTTCGCCGCCTACGCGCTGGCCCGCGTGGATTTCCGCGGCAAGTTCATGGTGACCGGCGTGATTCTCGCGGCGTCGATGTTCCCGGGCGTCGCCCTGGTGACCCCGCTGTTCCAGCTGTTCACAGATATCGGCTGGATCGGCAGCTACCAGGCGATGATCATCCCCAACATCTCGTTCGCGCTCCCGCTCACGATCTACACGCTCACGTCGTTCTTCAACGACCTGCCGTGGGAGCTCGAGGAGGCCGCGCGCGTCGACGGTGCCACCCGCGGGCAGGCGTTCGTCAAGATCATCCTGCCGCTGGCCGCGCCGGCCCTGTTCACCACAGCGATCCTCGCGTTCATCATGACGTGGAACGAGTTCATGCTGTCGAGCCAGCTGTCGAACCAGTCGACCGAGCCGGTGACCGTGGCGATCGCCCGCTTCGCGGGCAACGACCCGTTCACCCAGCCGTACGCGGCGATCATGGCGGCCGGCGCCCTGGTGACCGTCCCGCTGGTGATCATGGTGCTGATCTTCCAGCGGCGCATCGTCTCCGGTCTCACCGCCGGCGGCCTGAAGAGCTGACCCGGCGGTGGCCCGTTCCGGATCGGACGCGCTGGGCACCCGTCAGCGGCTGGAGGTGCTCGGCGGGTTCGTCGGCTTCTTCACCGTGCTGGCGGTGGTCAACGCCGTCGGGCTGATCGTCACCGGAAGGCCGTCAGCACTGGCCTCGTTCGTGCTCGTGCTGATGCTCGTCCTGTCGTGGCTCAACTTCCGCGCGTGGCGTCGGGCGGACCGCGCGGTCAAGGGCCCCTGAGCCGCGGCCGGCGGGCGCCCTCCTCCCGGGCGAGCCCCGCAGGAGTGTTCTTCAGCGTCCGCCTCAGCGCCCGTCGCGCCAGGCCACCAGTGACTCGACCAGCTCGAGCGGGTAGTCGGGCCCGTCGACGCCCACGGTGAACAACGTGATGCCCTCGGCATGCAGCGCCTCCGCCGTCCGTCGCGCCGCATCCGGTGACTCGGCACCGCCGATCTCGGTGGAGCGTTCGATCTCGGCCGGGTCGCGGCCCACGTCAGCGCAGTGCGCGGCGAGTACCGCGGACTTGTGGCGGTAGGTCTCCACGTCCACGAACGAGTGCCAGATGTCGGCGTGCCGCGCGACGTGCCGGAGCGTCTTGCGCTCCCCGCCGCCGCCGAGCAGCACCGGGATGTCGCGCGTGGGCGCGGGGGTCAGCCGGGCCAGTCGGTTCTCGATGCGCTCCAGCGAGTCGCCGAGCGCGTCCAGCCGCGAGCCCTTCGTGCCGAACTCGTACCCGTACTCGGTGTAGTCGCGCTCGAACCATCCGCTGCCGAGCCCCAGGATGAGCCGCCCGCCCGAGATGTGGTCGACGGTGCGGGCCATGTCGGCGAGCAGGTCGGGATTGCGGTAGCTGTTGCAGGTCACCAGGGCGCCGATCTCGACCCGCTCGGTCTGCTCCGCCCAGGCGGCGAGCATGGTCCAGCACTCGAAGTGGGCGCCGTCGGGGTCGCCGTACAGCGGGTAGAAGTGGTCCCAGTTGAACACCACGTCCACACCCGCGTCCTCGGACCTGCGGACGGCGTCGCGCAGCAGGCGATAGTCGGGGGCGTGCTGCGGTTGGAGCTGGACGGCGATGCGGACCGGGCGTTCGGCGGTGGCGCTCATGGGCCCATTGTGCGGGCGGTGGGCGGAGCGCGCATCCGTGCTCCGCACCACGCGCCCGGGTTCAGCCCTCGCGGTCGAGGACAAACCAGAAGTGCTCCCCGTCGGAGACGGTGCCGCGCCCGTTCATCACGGCCAGGAGGGTGGTGGGTCGCCCGGAGGCGTCGATGTCGACGACGACGAAGTGGTCGATCACCGGCAGCCGGTCGTACATCATGGAGGCGGTCGGCCGTCCGCGGAACGAGACCTCCCACAGCGAGGCCCCGCCGCCGCCTGTCGCCGACGTATCGGGAACGACGTCCCCGGAGTCGTCGGTCACGAGGATGGGGTCGACCTTGCGTGCGTCGGTGAAGTCCTTGCCCCACCAGCGCATCTGGCCGAGCATGCTGAACATCTGGTGCCCGGTGTCCAGGCCGGTGCCGCGCCAGCGGCTGCCGGCGATCTCCTCGACGCGGGCCGGCTCGAGGGCGTCCCACAGGGCGGAGACCCGCTCGGAGGGGACGGTCTCGAGGTTGCGGATCTCGGTGAGCTCGGCCGCGCTCACAGGCCGTACGTCTTTCCGATGATGTCGCGCTGGACCTCGTTGGTGCCGCCGTAGATCGGCGAGACCACGGCCTGGCGGACGAGACGCTCCATGCCGTACTCGGTGGCGTAGCCGTAGCCGCCCATCGACTGCATGCACTCGAGGGTGACGCGCTTGCTCAGCTCGGTGGCCTTGAGCTTGACCATGGACGCCTCGCGCGGGAAGAGGGCGTCGGGGTCCGACTCGTCGACCTTCCTGGCCACCGCGTAGACGAGCAGGCGGGTGGCCACGATCTCGGTGGCCAGGTCGGCCATGCGGTGGCGGATCACCTGGAAGGAGCCGACGGGGCGGCCGAACTGCTCGCGCTCCTTGATGAAGTTCAGGCAGTCGTCGAACGCACGCTGGGCCACGCCGAGCTGCATGGCGGCCAGGATGAGGCGCTCGGTGTTGAGGCCGGTCATGAGCTGCTGCCAGCCGCCGCCGACCTCGCCGACCACCGCGTCGGCCGGCAGGCGGACGTCGGTGAAGTAGAGGTCGTTGACCTCCTTGCCGCCCATGGTGTCGATGCCGGTGATCTGCAGACCCTCGATGTCGGCCGGCACGTCGAACATCGTGATTCCCTCGTGCTTCCTGCCCGACGAGTCGGTGCGGGCGACCAGCAGGATGCGGTCGGCGAAGTGGGCGTTGGAGCACCAGGTCTTCTGGCCGTTGATCACCCACTCGTCGCCGTCGCGCTCGGCCTTGCAGCGCAGCGCGGCCACGTCGGAGCCGGCGCCGGGCTCGGACATCGAGATCGACAGGGTGCCGCCGCCCACGGTGAGCTCGAGGGCGCGCTTGCGCTGTTCTTCGTTACCGAACTTCTCGTAGGCGGCGGCGGTGATCAGGGTGGGGCCGATGCCGCCGATGGGGGCCAGGCCCTTGAGCGAGTGCTCGAGGAGGAGGCAGAGTTCGACCGCGCCGGCGGCGGAGCCGCCGTACTCCTCGGGGATGGTCAGGCCGAGCCAGCCGAGTTCGGCCATCTTGGCGTAGATCTCGGGAGAGTGGGTGCCACCCTCCATGGTCAGCTCGGCACGCTTCTCGACGCTGCCGACCTCGCGGGCACAGAAGTCGTCGATCGACTTGGCGAAGTCACGCTGCTCTTCGGTGAGGATGTCGAACACGTCGAGCCTCTTTCCTTGCTGTAGGGGTGTCGGGAACGGTCGCAGTCGACTACTGTGGCCGGTATCACCGTACGCTACATCAAATATATGTGATCTGAAACGGGAGGCTTCCGATGACCACCACCGAGCCGAGCAAGACCGGCCCCACCTTCGCCAGCCTGGACCCGCGCGACGGCACGGTCCTCGCGGAATACCCGATCGCCGGCCCGGAGGAGGTCGCCCTCGCCGTGGAGCGAGCCCGCGCCGCCGCCGCGTGGTGGGCGACGCAGGGGCCGCGTGGTCGGCGAGAATGGTTGCTGGAGTACAAGCGTGCGATCTCCTCTCGCGCGGCCGAGCTGGCCGCGCTGATCTCCGCCGAGACCGGGAAGCCGGACGAGGACGCGACCCTCGAGGTGTTGCTCGCGGTCGGCCACCTGGAGTGGGCCGCCAAGAACGCCAACAAGGTCCTTCGTCGTCGCTCCGTCTCGACCGGTCTGCTCATGAGCAACCAGTCCGCGTACGTCGAGTACCAGCCGTTCGGGGTGGTGGGGGCGATCGGCCCGTGGAATTACCCGGTCTTCACCCCGATGGGCACGCTGTCCTACGCCATGGCCGCCGGTAACGCGGTCGTGTTCAAGCCCAGCGAGTTCACGCCGGGTGTCGGCGTGTGGCTCGCCGAGGTCTGGGATTCTCTCGGCGCCTCCCAGCCGCTCATCCAGACCATCACCGGTGACGGCTCGACCGGCGCCGCACTGTGCAGGGCGGGCGTCGACAAGCTGGCCTTCACCGGTTCCGCCGCGACGGGCCGCAAGGTCATGGCCGCGTGCGCCGAGACCCTCACCCCGGTCGTCATCGAGGGCGGCGGCAAGGACGCGGTACTCATCGACAAGGACGCGAATCTCGACGCCGCTGTGGATCAGACCGTCTTCGGCGCCATGGGCAACGCGGGCCAGACCTGCGCCGGCGTCGAGCGGATCTACGTGCACGAGGACGTCCACGAGGCGTTCGTACACAAGTTCGCCGCGAAGGTCCGCGCCCTGTCGCCCGGCACCTCGTTCAGCTCGAGCTACGGTCCCATGACCATGCCCTCGCAGGTCGACATCATCCGCCGCCACGTCAAGGACGCGATCGCCCGCGGCGGCAGGGCCGTGGTCGGTGGCGAGGAGTCGGTGGGCGACCGGATCGTCGAGCCGGTCGTGCTGGTCAACGTGCCGGAGGGCTCGACCGCCATCACCGAGGAGACCTTCGGCCCGACCGTGACCATCAACAAGGTGCGCGACCTGGAGGAGGGCGTCGAGAAGGCCAACGCCGTCAACTACGGCCTGGGCAGCGCGATCTTCACCAAGGACCGCAAGCGTGGACTCGCACTCGCGGAGAAGGTCGATGCCGGCATGGTCTCGATCAACTCGTTCCTCGCGTTCGCCGGCATCGCGGCCCTGCCGTTCGGTGGCTCGGGCGAGTCGGGCTTCGGCCGGATCCACGGCGCCGACGGGTTGCGGGAGTTCTCCCGCCCGCGCTCGATCACGGTCGAGAAGTTCGCCGCCCCGCTCAATCTCATGACGATGACCCGCAAGCCGCGGGACATCAAGATCGTCAAGTGGATGCTCGCCAACGTCCAGGGAAAGATGTGATCCAGGCATGACCGCGACCACGCCAGGTGTGACCAGGGATGTGTCGCCGACGACGACGCCGCCGTCGTCGTCGGCCGACACCCGGCCGCAGACGGTCCCCGGGGTCTTCGGCCCGATCCCGGTGGAAATGGTCCCCGACGCGGACAGGGCGCATCCGCTCACGGCCAGCGTGCCGTTCAAGCCGGGCCGCTGGTACTGGCGCGATCTCATCGCGTCGCTCGACCCGGTGACGGACGCGGCCGAGATCCACCGCATCACCGCCGCATACGAGTTCCCGTGGGACTACCAGCGGGCGCTCGAGCTGGCGCTGTACCGCACGTACTGCGTGCCGTC
The DNA here is from genome assembly GCF_053645265.1 of Dietzia sp. NPDC055343. Taxonomy (NCBI): domain Bacteria; kingdom Bacillati; phylum Actinomycetota; class Actinomycetes; order Mycobacteriales; family Dietziaceae; genus Dietzia; species Dietzia sp. NPDC055343. The sequence goes on from NZ_JBSHMJ010000012.1 coordinate 25,089, forward strand.
GGTCTCGGCGGTGCTGGCCGCGGCGGGCAACTTCCGGGAGGCACCGCAGCAGCGGTACGACGACACGGCGCTGCTCATGGCCGAACTCGTGGAGCACGGTGTCGATTCGACGCGCGGCAAGGAGTCGCTGCGGGTGATCAACCGGCAGCACGCGATGTACGACATCACGAACGACGACATGCTGTACGTCCTGTCGACGTTCATCTACGAGCCGCTCGAGTGGATCGACGCCAACGGCTGGCGCCGGCTGCACCCGAACGAGCGGCTGGCCGCGTTCCACTTCTATCGCGGGGTCGGGCAGCGGATGAACATCGCCGACATCCCGGAGGACATGGGCGAGTTCCGGCGCTGGCGGGACGCCTACGAGGCCCGGGTGTTCCGCTACGCGGACACCAACAACGAGATCGGCAACTACACGCTCGACCTCATGTGCGCGTGGTACCCGCAATCGGTGCGGCCCCTGGTCCGCAAGGCCGTGCAGTCGCTCATCGACGACGACATGGCGCGGGCGTTCGGCTTCCCGGCGCCGGCGCCGCGGCTACGTGGAGCCGCCTACGCGGCGATCCGCCTGCGGTCGCGCCTCATCCGCTGGTTCCCGGTCCGCCGTAAGGCGTACGGCACGGAGGGCACGGAGAACCGGACCTATCCCGGTTACCCGACCGGATACCGGCCTGCGGACCTCGGGGCGCACCCCATCACGCCCCGGGATCGGATGGCGGGCGGCGGGTGCCCGGTCCCCCACGGGATGGCGGCCGACGGATCCGAGGGAGGAAACGCGCGATGACCGTCAACGGACACGACGCTGTGAAGGTCGAGCGAGACGCTCTGGGCGTGGTCACCATCAGCATCAACCGGCCCGACCGGATGAACGCGCTCGACCATCCCACCGTGTGTGCGCTGACCGAACTCGTCGCCCGGCACGGTACCGACCCGGGCACCCGTGTCCTACTGCTGGCCGGCGAAGGCGCCGCCTTCACCACCGGCGCCGATCTGCAGGCCATCAAGGACGCCGGTGCCGACGCCCCCACGCCCGAGGTGACCATGGACAGTGCCTCCGCACTCGTGCGGGCGGTGCTGACCGCGCCGGTGCCGGTGATCGCGGCGGTCAACGGCCCCGCGGCCGGCGTCGGGGTCTCACTCGCGTTGGCCTCGGACCTGATGCTCATGGCAGACGACGCCTACCTGCTGTTGGCGTTCACCAACATCGGTCTCATGCCCGACGGCGGTGCGAGTGTGCTCCTGCCGGCGGCGGTCGGCCGGGCGGTCGCCTCCCGGATGCTCCTGCGCGGCGACGCCGTGTCGGCGGCGGAGGCAAAGGACGTCGGGCTGGCCGTCGAGGTGCTGCCCGCCGCGGACCTGCGCGCCGCGGCCGCCAAGATCGCCCGCCGCCTGGCCCGCGGTCCGCGCCGCGCCCTGGAGCTCACCAAGCGGTCCGTCACCGGCGCGACCCTGGCCGAACTCGACGCCGCACTGGCCCGCGAGCACGAGGGCCAGTGCGAGCTGCTGGTGTCCGCCGACTTCGCCGAGGGTGTCTCCTCGATCCTCGAGAAACGACGCCCCGACTTCTCCTGACCGCACGACCGTTCCGCCCTCCCGCCGCGCCGACGAAAGGCCGAGACCATGACCACCGCCACGGACCCCATCGCGGACCTCCATGCCGCTCGGCGCAACACCTGGAACGCGTGGGTGGGCACCCACGCTGAGATGAACCCCGACGGGGAGGCCCTGCGGTTCATGGGCCAGACCACCACGTGGAAGCAGCTGGACGAGCGCAGCGGTCGCTTCGCCGACGCGCTCGCGCGACGCGGGGTCGGCAAGGGCGACCGGGTCATGCTCATCACGCTCAACAACCCCGAGTTCATCGAGGCGGTTCTGGGCATCAACGAGCTCGGGGCCATCGCCGTGCCGGTGAACTTCCGGCTCACCCCGGGTGAGCTCGCCTACCTGGTCAGCGATTGCACGCCGAAGGTCGTCGTCACCGACGCCATGCTCGCCCCGCTGGTCGGCGCCATCCGCGCCCAGGGCGAGGAGCCGGGTGAGCACATCGTGATCGGAGGTGAGGCGGGCATTGACGGGCAGACCACCTACGCGGACGCGATCGCCGAGGAGGGCGCGCCCCACGAGCTGGTCGACGTCCCCGAGGACGCGACCTCGCTGATCATGTACACCTCCGGCACCACGGGCCGACCCAAGGGCGCGATGCTCTCCTACGAGAACATGACGGCCCAGGCGCTCACCTGTATCCGCGTGTTCCGCCTCTTCGACGAGGAGGGGCGGGCGCTGTGCGCCGCCCCGATGTTCCACATCGCGGCGCTCGGCTCGATCGCCCCGAGCCTTCAGCTCGGCGTGACCACCGTGATCCACCCGCTGCAGGCGTTCGACCCGGCCGCCCTCCTCGACACGCTCGAGGCGGAGCAGATCACCAGCATCTTCCTGGTGCCGGTGCAGTGGCAGGCCGTCTGCGCCGAGCAGCAGGCCCGCCCGAGGAGCCTGGTCCTGCGCAACATCTCCTGGGGTGCCGCGCCATCGACCGACACGATCCTGCGCGCGATGGCGGAGACGTTCCCGGACGCCCTCAACTGCGCCGTCTTCGGCCAGACCGAGATGAGCCCCATCACCTGCGCCCTCGACGGCGACGACGCGATCCGCAAGCTGGGCTCCGTCGGCAAGGTCATCCCCACGATCCAGGCCCGGGTGGTCGACGGCTTCGGTGAGCCTGTCGCCCCCGGCGAGGTCGGGGAAATCGTCTACCGCGGCCCCACCACCATGTCCGGTTACTGGAACAAGCCGGCCGAGACAGCCGAGGCCTTCGACGGCGGCTGGTTCCACTCCGGCGACCTGGTCCGCATGGATCCCGAGGGCTTTGTCTACGTGGTGGACCGCAAGAAGGACATGCTGATCTCCGGTGGCGAGAACATCTACTGCGCCGAGGTGGAGAACGTCATCGCCGGCCACGAGCGCATCCGTGAGGTCGCCGTGATCGGCCGCAAGGATGACGAGTGGGGCGAGGTCCCGGTCGCGGTGGTCGCGCTCAACGACTCGGAGGGCCCGGACCTGCGCCTGGAGGAGCTCACCGAGTGGCTGCGCGACAAGCTCGCCGGGTTCAAGCTGCCCAAGCACCTGGTGGTGATCGATGAGCTGCCGCGCAACGCCAGCGGCAAGGTCGTCAAGGGCACGCTCCGGTCCGATCACGGCACCGTCGGCGTCTGACCCGGCCTCAGGCCTGGGCGGCTGCCTCCGGCTCGCGGACTTCGTCCCAGACACCGGCCCTGTCGAGGTGCTCGACGAGGAGCTGGGCGCCGGCGGAGAACTCGTCGTCCACCACGGCGTGGGCCGCGTCGACGTCTCCGGCGCGCAGCGCCTCGAGCATCCGGCGGTTGTCCTGAAGCGCGTTGGCCCGCCACTCCGGGTCCTGGGCGTAGAGGCGGTACGGCATGTAGCGGGCGGCATTGCCGAGGAAGCGGGAGAGCTTGTCCGAGCAGGAGACCCGGTTGATCGAGCGGTGGATCGCGTACTGCGCGCGAACGACCCCGTCGGTGTCCCCCGCGGCGGATGCGGCCTCGAAGTCGTCGATGAGATGGGAGTGGTGCTCGAGGGTCTCGGCCTCGTAGCGGGGAATCGCCCGATCGATGATGCGCTTCGATAGCTCGGCCTGCAGCCAGAAAATGTCCTCGATATCCTGCCGGCTCATGGGCGAGACCAGGTAGCCGCGGCGCGGGACCAGATCCACCAGACCCTCGCCGCGTAGGGTGAGCAGCGCCTCGCGGACGGGGGTCACGCTCACGCCGAGGCTGGCGGCTGTTTCGTCGAGCCGGATGAAGTCGCCCGGCCGCACCTCGCCACTCATGATTCGGGTCCGGACGTGGTCGGCGACCTCCTCCGAGAGTTGGGGACGTTGTGCGAGTCGAGTGGGGGTCAAGTCCGCCACCTCTTTTCAGGAGAGAAGCACCGTCGAGGGCGCGCGAAGCCGATAGTTGAAATCAAATATATCCGAAACGGCCGCGAGAATCCCCGTCGGGGGTGATCGGCACGGGGCCCGGCTCGGGCGGGTCCGGCTCGGCTCGGTTCGGCTGGGCTCGACCCGGCTCGGCTCGGCTCGGCTGGGCCCGACCCGGCTCGGCTCGGCTCGGCTCGGCTGGAGCTGTGGCTTCGGCTCGGCTGCCAGGCGTGGCCGGCAGGAGACCAGCGCATCTCACGGCAGATGCGCTGGGTCTGTGACTTATGCGCCCAGAATGCACCATTCTCGCAGCGCAAGTGGGTCGAAAGTGAGCAAAGGGGCATCGCAAGTCAGCGAGGCAGCGTATCCGGGGCCGGTTGTGCTGGCAGACCGCCCGGCGTCCGGCCGCCGCTGACGCGTCCGGCCGTGTCCGGCCGCAGCCGGGAATGCCGCGGAATCGCACGAGCCCCTGCGCATCGGAGCCGCCTCGGGTGAGACTGGGCGCATGACCGATACCGAGACCCGCCCCGCCGTCCGCAGTGAGCGCCGCGGCAACGTCCTGCTCGTCACGATCGACCGCACCGAGGCCCGCAACGCCGTGAACGGCGAGGTGAGCACCCTGCTGGGCAATGCGCTGCACGAGGCCGACACCGATCCCGAGCTCCGCGTCGTGGTGCTGACCGGCGCCGGTGAGCAGTCGTTCTGTGCGGGCGCGGACCTCAAGGCGATTTCCCGTGGTGAGGACATCTTCCCCGCCGAGAACCGGCAGTGGGGGTTCGCCGGGATGATGCAGCACTACGTGTCCGTCCCGATCATCGCGGCCGTCAACGGCACGGCCCTGGGCGGGGGCTGCGAGATCGCGCTGGCCAGTGACCTGGTCGTGGCCGCCGATCACGCGAAGTTCGGGCTGCCCGAGGTCAAGCGTGGCCTCGTCGCGGCAGCCGGTGGCGCGTTCCGGCTGCCGGAGCAGCTGCCGCATCGCGTGGCGATGGAGATGATGCTCACCGGTGAGCCGATCACGGCCGCGCGGGCGCATGAGCTGCACCTGGTCAACCGCGTCGTCCCCGCCGACCAGCTGCTCGATGCCGCACTCGAGCTGGCCGAGGTGATCGCCGCCAACGCCCCGCTGGCCGTGCAGGCTAGCAAGCGGGTCGCGCTGGGGATCCAGGACGGTGCGCGGCCGAGCGAGGTCGAGAAATGGCGCATCAGCGACACCGAGATGATCAACGTCATGACCTCCGAGGACGCCGCCGAGGGTCCGCGCGCGTTCGCCGAGAAGCGGGCCCCGGTCTGGAAGGCCCGCTGACCCGCAGGCCACGCCGATGAGCTGACCCCGGCCGCCAGGCTCGCCGAATCGCGCCTACCCGCTCGCTGAACCGTCCTTGCCAGGCTCGCCGAACCGCGCCGACCGGCCCGTCGAACCGCGCCCGCCGGCACGCGAACCCCCGCCCGCCGGCCGTGCGGGTGCGGACCCGCGGATGCTGTCCTACCGTCGGCGCCATGACAGACGGATCGCGACGGATCATGGTCGAGGAAGAGCTGCATCTGGTCGACCTGCGGACGAAGTTGCCGGCACGGCGTGCGGCGGAGGTGATCGCCGAGGCCGGTGATGACCGGGTACGCGCTGCCCGCCACGGGGCGTTGGTGGCCAGTGACTGCGGCGGGCACGCCACGCTCGAGGATCTCGGGGCGGCGATCCGCGAGCGGCGGACGCAGCTGGCGGAGGTGGCGAACGGCCTGCGTACAGGCATCGTCGCCGCGGGTGCGCTCGGCTCACCGGGCGTGGAGCTGGCCCCGGACCCCGATGAGCCGGGGACCGCTCCCGGACACGAGTTCCGCACCCGCGCCTCGGCGCGCTTCGTGGTGACGGTCGAGGTCGCGGACGCCGACGAGGCGCAGTTCGTGGCCCGCCGGGTGGTCCCGCACGCGCCGGCGCTGTTGGCGCTGGCCGCGGGCTCCCCGTTCCGGGCGGACGGCAGCGACTCGGGGTACGCCTCGGTGCGGTCGTTCGAGGCCCGGTGGTCGCCCGCGCACGTGTCGGCATTCCGCACGGACACCGCGGACGGGGTGCTGGAGTCGGAGGACGCGCTGGTCGCCACGGGCGTGGTGGCCGACCGCGGCCTGATCGACGCGGATATCCGTCCGTCCGCCGACGGATCCGGGGTGGAGCTGCGGCTGTGCGACTCGTGCAGCACCGTGGACACGATCGTGCTGGTGGCGGCCCTGTTCCGGGCGTTGGTGGACCGGGTGCTCGCCGATCCCGAGAACGCCTGGGTCGACCCCACCCCGGCCGTGCTGGCGGCCGCGTTCTGGCGCGCGGCCCGGTCCGGGCTCGAGGGCGACCTCGTGGACCCGGGAACGGGTCAGCCGCTGCCCGCGGGGGACGTGTGCGTGGCGCTGGTGGAGTCGCTGTCCGGCCAGCTCGACGCGACCGGCGAGCGCGACCTCGTCGACGACCTGGTCGACGGCGTGCTGGGGGCGGGCTCGTCGGCCGCCCGGCAGCGCGCGGCGCATCGCCGCAGGGGTCGCCGCGCCGACGTGGTTGCGGTGCTGCTGGCAGAGACGGTGGGCAGGATCAGGCCGCGCGCCACGGCCGACGACGGCGGGATGCGCTCGATGCTCGACGCGTACTCCCCGCTGGGCGAGGCGGTGACGGAGGAGGTCCACGACGAGGCGATCACCGAGGACGGCGCCCCGCGGCCGCAGTACGTGGACGTGCTCAAGGCCGTCTCGGACCTGGGCGCGGCGACGGTCCGCGAGCGCAAGAAGCAGGTCGACGAGGAGCTCCGGGAGCGCGGCGTGACGCTCAAGGTGTACGGCGAGCCGGAGCCGCAGGTGTTCCCGCTGGACCCGGTGCCGCGGATCGTGCCGGCCGATCAGTGGGGGCGGATCTCGGCGGGGATCGAGCAGCGCGGCCGGGCGCTGGAGATGTTCCTGCGGGACATCTACGGCGACGGTGAGATCGTCAGCGCCGGGATCGTGCCGCAGGACGCGCTGGACCGCGCCCCGGGTTACCGGAAGACGGGCCGGGCCGTGCCGGCGGGGACGATGCGTGCGGCGGTGAGCGGTGTGGACCTGGTGTCGACGGGCTCGGGCGAGTGGGTGGTCCTGGAGGACAACCTGCGGATGCCGGGCGGGTTGGCCATGGCCGTGACGCTGCGTGAGCGCATCCTCGAGGCGTACCCCGAGTTCGGGGCGCGCGGGGAGATCCACGACCCGGCCGAGGGGCTGGAGATGCTGCGGGAGACTCTCCAGGCCGCGGCGCCCGAGGGCGTGGGGAACCCGTCGATCGCCGTGGTGGTGGCACCCGACGAGCTCACGGCGCACGACCTGATCCACGCGGCCGAGGCCGTGGGCGGTGCGGTGGTGACCCCGCGGGATCTGGTCGGTGACGACGGGCGACTGTGGAGGGTCGACGACGACAACGACGACGAGCGCATCGGCGTCGACGTCCTCTACGTCCGGATGGACGAAGAGGCGCTTCTCTCCTCCTCGGGCGCGGACGGGACGGTCCTGCGGCGCGGGCTGCTCGGCGCGATCTCGGACGGCACCGTCGCGATGGTCAACACCCCCGGCAACGGGGCGGCGGACGACAAGGCGATCTACGCGCTGGTGCCGTCGATCATCGACTTCTACCTGGGCGAGAAGCCGCTGATCGGCCAGGTCGACACGTTCCTGTGCGCGGACCCGCCGCAGTTGGAGCAGGTGCTGGACCGGCTGGACGAGCTGGTGGTCAAGCCGATCGACGGCTACGGCGGCTCCGACATCACGGTGGGCCCGGAGTGCTCGCCGCGGGAGCTGGACGAGCGACGGGCCGAGTTGCGGCGCCACGGCGAGCGGTTCGTGGCGCAGGAGGTGCAGGCGCTGTCGACTCTGCCGACGTTCGACGGACGCGACCTGCAGCGGCGGCACGTGGACATGCGTGCGTTCGTCATGCTGCGCAACGGGCCGACCGGTGAGATCCACGCGTCGGCTCCTCCGGTGGCCATGACACGAGTGGCCCCGGCGGGCACGATGGTGGTCAACGCCTCGAGTGGAGGCGGTGGAAAGGACACCTGGATTCACCGTGCCTGACCCCGACACCATCGACATGACCGACACATTCCATACGATCGACACCGTCGACACGACCGAGAACCCGGACGTCACCGAGATCACCGAGGAGACGGGCTCCCGCGAGCAGGCGGGCCCGCCGGACGACGCGGCCGGGGGGCCGGGCGAGCTCCGCCACACCAGCTCCCCGTGCCTGTCCCCGGACGGATCGCTGCTGGCCTGTGTGGTCACCGAACGCACCGGCTATCCGCGGGCGGTGCAGCGACCGCTGGGCCCGGACGGACTCAAAGGTGCGGGGCCCGAACGGGACGTGGTGCTGCCCGTGGAGGGCCCGGTTCGCAGGGTCGCCTACTCGCCGGACGGCCGGTGGCTGGCGTGCGAGGTGGCCCCTGACGGTGGTGAGCGTGAGCGCATCTGGCTCGTCACCACTGATCCGGACGACCAGAGTGCGTACGCCTTGAACGCCCCGGGCGACGCCACCGAGCAGATCGTCTGCTGGGACGGGGGTCAGCTGGCGGTGACGGCCTTCGACGCCGAGGGCCAGGCCGAGGGCCGGCTCGTGGACCCGGAGACCGGGGAGATCACCGTCATCGATCGCCGGATGGGCGGGGCGCTCAAGCACTCACGGGACGGTGCGGCGCTGTTCCGGGTGGGTGCCCGCGGGCATCGCGAGTTGCTGCGGATCATGCCGGACGGCCGGTGGTGGCCCCTGCTGCCCACGGACACCGGATCCACCACCGACGCCGGGGAGGTCCTCGACGCCGGCGGCGACGACCGGCCTATGCGCATGGTCGTACGCAGCGACCACTCGTCCGATCGCGTGGGGTTGCTGGAGGTGCGGGCCGATGAGTCCGGGACCACCTCGTGGCCGATCGCCTATCGCGCGGATGCCGACCTCGACCGCGTGGAGGTGAGCTACGACCGGCGCACGGCCGCACTGCTGTGGAACGTCCACGGGGGACTGTCCGAGATCGAGATCCTCGACCTGTCGCGGCGCCGGCCCAGGGTGATCGCCCGGCCGCAGCTGCCGGAGGTCGTGGCCTCGGCGCCCACGCTCACGGCGGACGGCCGACTGCTCGCCGTGACCGTGGAGAGTCTCGACCAGCCACCGCACGTGGTGATCTACGACGTGCGTCGTCGTCGCTGGATCGGCGAGTCGCCCGCGCAGCCCGACCCCGGCCCGGAGCTGCTGCGGTTCACCGCACGCGACGGGCTCGAGCTGAGCGGGTGGCTGTACCGGGCCGACCCGGAGGGCGGGCCCGCGCCGACGGTGGTGCACCTGCACGGCGGCCCGGAGGGCCAGTCCCGTCCGGGATATGACGACATCGCCCGGCGGATGCTCGACGAGGGCGTCAACTATTTCACGCCGAACGTCCGGGGCTCCACCGGCGGCGGCCGGACGTTCGGCCACGCCGACGACCGGTACGGCCGCTTCGCGGGGATCGACGACGTCGAGGACGCGTTGCTGCACCTCGTCGACGAGGAGATCGCCGATCCGGACCGGGTGGTGGTCTCGGGCCGGTCCTACGGTGGCTACCTCGTCAACGCGACCCTGGTCAGGCACGCCGGCCGTTGGTGCGGGGGGATCGCCGCCTGCGGGATGAGCGACCTACAGACCTTCTACCGCGACACCGAGCCGTGGATCGCGGCGGCCGCCCATCCCAAGTACGGGAACCCGCTCCAGGAACGGGAATTGCTGCGCGAGGCCTCCCCGCTGCGCAGGTACTACCGGATCACCGTGCCGATGTTGTTCATCCACGGTGCGCACGACACGAACGTGCCGGTCAGCGAGACCGATCAGGCGGTCGAGGAGCTGCGCTCGCGCGGCGTACCGGTGGACGTGTTGTTGTTCGAGGACGAAGGTCATGAGTTCGTGAAATTGGCCAACCGTCAGTTGCTCGGTGACCGGGTGGTCCAGTTCTGCCAGGAGGTGTTCGATGTTCGGGCGCAAGTCGACGGAGAAGAACGACCCGCACGCTGAGGGCGGTTTCGAGGACCGGCTCGCCCAGTGGCGGCGTCACATCCACACCCATCCCGAGCTGTCCTACGAGGAGGAGCGCACGACCGACTTCATCGCGGGCGAGCTCGAGAAGATGGGACTGAAGCCCCGCCGGTTTGACCTCGGCACCGGGTTGTGGTGCGACGTCCCGGCCGCGAAGGACGCCACCGCGAAGGACGTGGTGGCGCTGCGCGCGGATATCGACGCGCTCCCCATGGACGAGGAGAGCGGCCTGGATTTCGCCTCACGTACGGAGGGGGTCGCGCACACCTGCGGCCACGACGCCCACACCGCGATGCTGCTCGGCGCGGCCGAACTGTTGGTCTCCGACCCGCCGCCCCGGCCCGTGCGGCTGATCTTCCAGCCGGCAGAGGAGACCATGCCCGGCGGCGCGAAGGAATGTGTGGAGGAAGGTGTGGTCAAGGGCGTGGACCGCATCCTCGCCCTGCACTGCGATCCGCACCGGCAGGTGGGCGAGGTGGGCGTGACGGCCGGGCCGATCACCTCCTCCAACGCCAAGGTTCGGATCCGACTCGAGTCCGACGGTGGTCACACGGCGCGGCCGCACGAGACCCAGGACACCGTCTTCTCGACCGCCGAGCTCGCCACCGGGCTCACCGCGGTCCTCGACCGTCGTCTCGACCCGCGCTCGGGCACCGTGCTCACCTGGGGCGCCCTGCACGCCGGCGGTGATGCCCCGAACGTGATCCCCGACCATGCAGAGCTGTTGGGCACGCTGCGCAGCGCGGACCGGGACGTGTGGGCGACGGTCGAGGACCTCGTGCGGGAGGCCGTCGAGGACCTCGCCGCGCCCTACGGCATCCGCGCCGAGCTCGAGTACACGCAGGGTGTTCCGCCGGTGGTCAACGACGCCGACTGCGCGGACCTGGCCACCGAGGCGGTGCGCCGGGTGCTCGGGGAGGACGGTGTGGGCACCGCCGACCAGTCCAGCGGTGGCGAGGACTTCGCCTGGTACACCGAGGAGATCCCCGGCGTGTATCTGCGGTACGGCGTGTGGGACGGGAAGTCGGCGGAGACCGACCTGCACCACCCGGGCTTCATGCTCGACGAGTCGGCGCTCGCGCCGGGCGCCCGGCTGTTCGACGCCTTCGCCCGCCTGGACCGCGGCGCGGGCGAGGACTGAGCCTTCGTCCGCGGCACGGGAGGGCGCCCGCCGTGACCATCGTCGTGTTCGGGGTGAGCGGCTGCGGCAAGACGACGTTCGCGCGGCGGCTCGCGGAGGAGGTCGGTGGACTCTTCCTCGACGGGGATGATTTCCACAGCGCCGCATCGATCGCCAAGATGCGGGGCGGGGCCGGGCTCGACGCGACCGACCGGGGGCCGTGGCTGCGCGAGCTCAACGCCGTGATCCGGGAACGCGCCGACACCACGGTGATCGCCTGCTCCGCCCTCGCGAGAAGCTACCGGGACGTCCTCCGTACCGACGCCGCGGTGGCGTTCATCCACCTGGTGGTGACCGAGGAGCTCGTCCGGGAACGGCTCGCGGGGCGGCGCGACCACTTCTTCCCGCCCTCGCTGGTCCGGTCGCAGTTCGAGGCACTCGAGCCATTGGAGCCGGACGAGGCGGGGATCTCCCTCGACGGTGCCGCGCCCCTCGCAGAACTCCTGTCGCAGGCCCGGTTCTACCTCGACACCCACACCGGGCACTGGATGGCGGACGCGGCGAGCGATCTCGGGTCCGATCCCTAGCCCGAGCCCTGGCTCACCGCACCGTGACGGTCGCGTCCGCGGCCGGCACGAGTTCGCCGATCACCGGGGCGCCGGGGACCTCCCCGGCCACCAGCAGGCCACCGGAGGTCTGGGCGTCCGCGAGCAGGAGCAACTCGTCCTCGCCGACGTCCGAGGCGAGATGCGGGCGCACCCAGTCGAGGTTGCGCCGCGTCCCGCCGCTGACGAACCCGTCGGCCAGCGCCTGCCGCGCTCCGTCCAGATACGGCACCGCCGCCGAGTCGATCACGGCCGAGACGCCGCTGGCGCGGGCCATCTTGAACAGATGGCCGAGCAGCCCGAAGCCGGTCACGTCGGTGGCGCAGACGATCCCGGCGGCCAGGGCGTCGCGGGCGGCGACGTCGTTGAGGCGGGTCATGGTCGCGATCGCCTCCTCGCTCACCGCGCCGGTGTTCTTGTGCCGGCTGTTGAGGACTCCGATCCCCAGCGGTTTGGTCAGCGACAGCGGCACACCGGCGCGGCCGGCGTCGTTGCGCAGTAGCCGGTCGGGGTCGGCGATCCCCGTGACGGCCATGCCGTACTTGGGCTCGGGGTCGTCCACGCTGTGACCGCCGGCCACATGGCAGCCCGCGCTCCCGGCGACGTCCTGGGCCCCGCGTAGCACCTCGCCGGCCATCTCGTACGGCAGCACGTCCATCGGCCAACACAGCAGGTTGATCGCCACGATCGGCGTGCCGCCCATCGCGTACACATCGGACAGGGCGTTGGCCGCGGCGATCCGCCCCCAGTCGTAGGGGTCGTCGACGACGGGCGTGAAGAAGTCGGCGGTGCTGATCACGGCCTGACCGCCGGCGATCCGCACGGCGGCCGCGTCGTCGCCGTCGTCCAGACCCACGATGAGCTCGGCCGCCGGGTCGCGGACGGGCGCGCCGACGAGTCCGGCGACAACCGACTCGAGCGCGCCGGGCGGGATCTTGCACGCGCAGCCGCCGCCGTGGGCGTAGGAGGTGAGACGGGCGGGGGCGGGGGCGGAGGTCATGGGCCAGACCCTAGTGACAGCGACGGGGGTGCGCCGCCGGATTCATCGCCAGCGCGTGGCGCGGTTGACTCACGTGACGGCCATGGTGCTTACTCGTTCGTGAGGGAGGCGTCCGGGTACCTGGTGGTCCCCGCGGTCTTCAAAACCGACGTGGCCGAGTATCTCGGTCAGGCGGGTTCGATTCCCGTCCGCCTCCGCCAACAGTCCTCGCCCGTCCCCGACCCGGCCACCTCGAGTGGGCGGCCCCGGCCGGCGGGGCCGGGGAAGAGGAGCGGGCCATCACCGAGCAGTCGACGACCGGCGATCCCCGCCGGCGCGTGCCCTCCACCGATGCCGTGCTCCGCGACCCGCGCCTGGCCGACTCGCTCGCCGGGCTGGGCCGCGAGCTGGTCAAGGCACGGATCCGGGACGCGCAGGGCCGGGCACGTGCCGGCGATCTGCCCGCGGACGAGATCGTCGACGCCGTGCTGGCCGGCCTGCCGTCGGCGCCGGTCTCGCTCAGCCGCGTCCTCAACGCGACCGGGGTGCTGCTGCACACCAACCTCGGCCGGGCGCCCCTGTCGGCGGCCGCCGTGCGTGCGCTCGGCGAGGCCGCCGGCACCAACGACGTCGAGCTGGACCTGGCCACCGGACGGCGGGGTCGCCGGGGCCGGGGTGCGCTGGACGCGCTGCGTGACGCGGTGCCGACAGCGGGTGACGTCCACGTCGTCAACAATGGTGCGGCGGCGCTCGCCCTCGCCGTCACCGCGCTGGGCGGCCCGGGGCGCACGGTGGTGATCTCGCGCGGGGAGATGATCGAGATCGGCGACGGCTTCCGCCTGCCCGAGCTTCTCGAGTCCACCGGCACCCGGCTGCGGGAGGTGGGCACCACCAACCGCGTCCGCGTCGAGGACTACCTCGCCGCGATCGACGAGACCACGGCCTTCGTGCTCAAGGTCCACCCCTCGAACTTCCTCGTCAGCGGCTTCACCTCGGTCGTGCCGGCCGCGCAGCTCGCCGGCCACGGCGTGCCACTGGTGGTGGACATCGGGTCCGGCCTGCTCGCCCCGCACCCGGTGCTCCCCGACGAGCCCGATATGGCGACGATGCTCGCCGCGGGTGCCGACCTGGTGACCTCCAGCGGCGACAAGCTCCTCGGCGGACCGCAGGCCGGGATCCTGGGCGGGGCCGCCGACCTCGTGCACCGGCTGCGCCGTCACCCGCTCGCCCGGGCCTTGCGCGTGGACAAGCTCACGCTCGCCGCGCTCGAGGCCACGCTCCGCGGACCGCGCCCGCCGGTCATCGAGGGACTCGAGGCCGACGCGGGCGGTCTTCTCGAGCGGGCGCGGCGCCTCGCCGACGACCTCACCTCCGCCGGGGTGCCGGCCGAGGCCGTCCGCTCGGTCGCGGCGGTCGGGGGCGGGGGCGCGCCGGGTGTCGACCTGCCGAGCGCGGCGGTGGCTCTGCCGGAGCGCTTCGCCGACGCCCTGCGCGCGGGACGACCCGCCGTACTGGGACGCGTCACCGAGGGGCGGTGCCTGCTCGATCTCCGGGCGCTGCCCACCTCGGACGATCCCGAACTGCTCCGACTGGTGATCGCGGCCCGGGAGCGCGCCTGATGTTCGTGGTGGCGACCGCCGGCCACGTGGACCACGGCAAGTCGACCCTGCTGCGGGCGCTCACCGGTGAGGAACCCGACCGCTGGGCGGAGGAGCGGCGGCGCGGGCTGACCATCGACCTCGGGTACGTCTCCGCCACGCTCGACGACGGGCGGACCGTCGCGTTCGTCGACGTCCCCGGCCACCGCCGGTTCATGCCGAACATGCTCGCCGGGATCGGCCCGGTGCCGGCGGTGCTCTTCGTGGTGGCCGCCGACGACGGCTGGATGCCGCAATCCGCCGAGCACCTCGACGCGCTCGTGGCGCTGGGCGTGCGGCACGGCGTCGTCGTCGTCACCCGCAGCGACCTCCTGGAACCCGACCTCGCGCTGGCCGAGGCGCGCACCGCGATGGCCGGCACCCCGCTTGCCGACATACCGGCGGTGTGCGTCTCCGCGGTCACCGGCGCCGGCCTCGACGAGTTGCGTGCGGAACTGGTCCGCCTGGGCGCCGCACTGCCCGAGCCCGACCGGGAGGCGGACGTCCGTCTGTGGGTGGACCGGTCGTTCACCATCGGAGGCTCCGGCACCGTCGTCACCGGCACCCTTCCCGCCGGGACGGTGCGCACCGGCGACGCGCTGGAGGTCGGACCCGGGGGGCCGCGCGTCGCGGTGCGCGGCCTGCAGTCGCTGGGGGAGGCGCGCGACGAGGTCGCGGCGGTGGCGCGGGTGGCCGTCAATCTACGCGGCGTGGCCGCAGACGACGTGCCCCGCGGGACCGCTCTGCTCACGCCCGGCCGGTGGCGTCCGTCGTCCACCCCGGACGTGCGCGTGGACCCCGGCGCCGACACCGCCGACCTGCCCGGGCAGGTGACGGTGCACTGCGGCTCCGCGGCCGTGACGGCACACGTCCGCCCGCTGGACGCGCGACACGCACGACTCGCCCTCGCCGAGCCGCTGCCGCTGCGCGTGGGCGACCGGCTGATCCTGCGCGAGCCCGGTGCCGAGCGAATCCCGGCGGGTGCGGTCGTCCTCGATCCCGCGCCTCCGGAGCTGAGCCGACGCGGAGCGGCTCGGCGCCGGGCGGAGGTGCTCGCCGCCACCCCCGAGGAGCCCGATCTGGGGTCCGAGCTGCGTCGACGCGGCGTCGCGCACGTCGACGACCTACGGGCGTTCGGCGTCGCCGACGTGCCGGCGGCCGACGAGATCGGCGGCTGGCTCCTCGACCGCGACGCCCTCCCCGGCCTGGTGGAGCGCCTCGTCTCCGCGGTCGAGGACCACGACCGACGCGATCCGCTCGACCCCGGGCTGCCCACCGAGGCGGCCCGCCGCGCCCTCGACCTGCCCGACGCGCGGCTGCTGACGGTGGTGCTCGCACATCCTGCCGCGTCGGGTCTGCGGACGGACGGCGGCCGTGTCGTCACCGGTGGCGGCGGTCCGGGGCTGCCCGAGCACGTCCGGACCGCGGTCGCCGGGCTGACCGAGCGGTTCGCGGCGCGACCGTTCGACGCCCCGAGCGCCGACGAGCTCGCCGGACTCGGCCTGGGTACGCGGGAACTGGCGGCGTGCGTGCGCGCGGGCCTGGTCAGCCGGATCGGGCCTGGCGTGTGGCTCGGGCCCGACGCCACGGAGGCCGCGGTCGCCGAGCTACGGCGCCTGCCCCAGCCGTTCACGCCGAGTACCGCCCGCACGCACCTGGGCACCTCGCGACGCGTCGTGATGCCCCTACTCGAGAAGCTCGCCGAGGAGGGGCTCAGCCGCCGGGTCGGCGATGACGGGCACGTGGTGGACTAGACCTCACTGAACGCTTCGCCACCGCCCCGGGCGTCGCGACGCTGTCGCTGTGGCACGACGGTGTACTTCGGGTCCTTGGTCGACTCCATGCCGGCGTGGAACACGGCCCACCGGGTGGACGCAGAGCCGGCCGCCAGTGCGAGACCCGAGATGGCCGAGGCCACGCGGCTGCGTCTGCCGAGGACCGCGCCGACCGCTCCGACGATGGTGAGCGCGCGGGCGGCGGCGTGGTATCTGCCGGCTCGGCCCCGGTGGAGTGGCTCCGCGGTGATCCCCATCGAGCGCTGCATGAACTGCTCGGCGCCGAGTTCCAGCAGGGCGCCGCCGACCGCGAGGCGGCGCGCGGGCCCGGTCTCGTGCAGTGGGTTGAGGAGCATGCCGACGCCCCCGGACGCGGCGGCGGCGCTGCCGACAAAGACGAAGGGCAGTTCGTGACGGGCCTCGTGCCAGCTCGGCACGGCGGTGTCGGTGAGGAGGACCGCCGTGTAGGAGGCGACGGCCGGCGCGATGGCGGCGGCGACGATCCCGGCGGGCGTGGACGCGCGGTCGATGAGGCCGATCGGCAGCACCCCGGCGAGTCGTCCAGGGAGCAGGGGGACGACCTCGCGGCCGAGGGCGAGGCCGACGAACGGCCCGTAGGCGGACAGGATCCAGGTCCCCACGCTCATCGGCGAGGTCGGCTTGAACACCCGCAACATGTGGTGGAAGCGCTCCGGGCGACCCAGGTCGTTGACGAGAAAGTACAGGCTGGCCGTGATGCCGCCCAGCGCCACCACCCGCGCGGAACGCCGCTGCGCGGGGAGTCCGGCGAGATCCGCACCCGCGGCGAGCAGCGAGGACCCCGCCGCGAGGCCGCCGAGGAACAGGTAGGCGGGGATGTCGGCCTCCCACGGCGGGGCCTTGACGATGGGCTTGCCGTAGTAGGACTGGAACTCCGCCTCCGGGACCATGAGCTGCTCGCGCCCCCCGCGGCGACGCCGGCGGGTACGCGAACGCTGTTCAGAGTCGGTCATCAGGGTCGTCCCCCGGCGGCGAAGGCGACCACCGCGCCGCCGAGCAGTGTCGCGGCGGCGAGCGCGGCCTGTCGCCACATCGCCGGGGCGTGACGCGTGGTCACCACGGGATCCGGCGGCAGACCGTACACCTCGGGGTCGTCGAGGAGCAGGAAGAACGCCCCGGTGCCGCCGACGCCGTTGCGGGCGTCGTGGCCGTACAGCTGGGCGCGGGGTTCCCCGGCCTCGACGAGCTGGTCCAGACGCCCGACGGCCCGCTCGCGTAGTTCATCGAGGTCACCGAACTGGATCGAGTCGGTGGGGCAGGCCTTGGCGCACGCGGGGGTCATCCCCTCGGTGAGCCGGTCGTAGCAGAGGGTGCACTTCTGGGCGATCCCCACGGCGGGGTCGCCCGCGGGGCCGGGGCGTCGCTCGATGACCCCGTACGGGCAGGCGGAGACGCAGTAGCCGCAGCCGTTGCAGATGTCGTTCTGCACCACGACGGTGCCGAACTCGGTGTGCGCGAGCGCGCCGGTCGGACACACGTCGAGGCACGCCGCGTGAGTGCAGTGCTTGCACACGTCCGACTCCATGAGCCACCGGAAGTCGGTGGCGTCCCCAGCGTCTGCAGTGTCTCCGGGCAGGGTCGACGTGGGCAGGCCCAGATCGACCGGGGGCGCGGCCCCGAGCCCGGCGCCGGCCCCGGTATCGGGAGCCGGGCTCGCCGCGGCCAGGCGGGCCGGCACCTCCTGCTCGATGAACGCCACGTGCCGCCACGTGGACGAGCCGAGTGAGCCGGTGTTGTCGTACGAGTTCCCGGTGAGCTCGAGGCCGTCCTCGGGGATGAGGTTCCACTCCTTGCACGCCACCTCGCAGGCCTTGCAGCCGATGCACACCGAGGTGTCGGTGAAGAAGCCCTTGCGCGGCGGCGGGTCCTCGTAGCCGCCGTCGACGGCGGGGTCGACGTCACCGAAGAAGGACCGTCCGAGGTCGGACAGGAAGGCGGACATGGATCAGCTCTCCGTTCCCGGTTCGGTGCGGATTCCCGCTCGGCGACGATAACCCTCGACGAACTCGAGGAGCGCGGGGCCGCGCGGACGTCGTCCCGCGACGATGTCACAACTCGTGGCCTTGGTCGCCGGGATCGACACGTTGGGGTCGAGGTTCTGCGGCAGCAGGTCGTTGGCCGGGTCGCCGATGCTCACGCCGTTGCCGCCCCAGTGGTAGGGCAGGCCGATCTGGTGGAGCGTGGCGCCGTCGATGAGGAGTGGTCGCATCCGGCGCGTCACCAGCACCCGCGCCTCGATAGCCGAGCGTGAAGTGACGATGGTGGCCCAGCCGCCGTTCTCCAGGCCCCGCTCGGCGGCCAGCTCGGGGCTGACCTCACAGAAGAACTCCGGCTGCAGTTCGGACAGGTACGGCAGCGTCCGGCTCATCGCCCCGGCGGTGTGGTGTTCGGTGAGGCGGTAGGTGCCGAAGACGTAGGGGAACACCTCGCTGCCCGGCTCTCCGTGGCCCGGTTGGGTCATGTTGTACGGGCCGGGCCGCGCATGCCCGGCGGGGTTGGAGTTCTGCTCGGGGTAGATCGGGTTGCGGGTGGGTGACTCTGGAGGTTCGTAGTGCGCGGGCATCGGCCCGTCCGCCAAACCCCGGGGCGCGTAGAGCCAGCCGCGACCGTCGTCCTGCATGATGAACGGCTCCGCGCCGCCGATGGCGGCCTCCGCGACCGCGCCCTCCGGCGGTTCGTAGTCGGGCGCCTTGCCCGCCTCGAAGTCGGGCACGTCGTCGCCGACCCATCGGCCGGCGCCGTCGTCGGCGTCCGGGTCCCATCGCAGTAGCGCCTTGCGCTCGCTCCACGGCCGCCCCTCGGGGTCGGCGGAGGCGCGGTTGTAGAGGATCCGCCGGTTGGCCGGCCATGCCCAGCCCCACTCCAGGGCCAACTCGTTCTGTTCGTGCCGCGGCTTGCGGCGCGCGGCCTGGTTGACGCCGTCGGCGTACACGCCGCAGTAGATCCAGCAGCCGCAGCGGGTGGAGCCGTCGTCGGCGAGCTGGGTGTACGTCGACAGCGGCTCGCCGTCGGCGCGGCGGCCGTTGATCTCGGCCAGCACCGACTCGGCGTCGGGCTCGTCGGTGCCGTGTTCCATGGGGTAGTCCCACGTGAGGTCCTGCAGGGCCCGGTCCCGCGGGTCGGTGGAGTCGGCCAGCCGCTCCTTGAGTATGCGGCCCAGGTGGAAGTAGAACCACAACTCGCTGCGGGCGTCCCCGGGCGGCTCGACCGCCTGATGGCGCCACTGCAGCATGCGTTGGGTATTGGTGAACGAGCCCTTCTTCTCCACGTGGTTGGCGGCGGGGAAGAAGAACACCTCGGTACCGATGTCCTCGGTGCGCATCTCTCCGGTCTCGATCTCGGGGCCGGACTCCCAGAAGTCGGCGCTCTCGATCATCACCAGGTCCCGCACCACGAGCCAGTCGAGATTCGCCAGGCCGGCGCGCTGCATCCGGCCGTTGGCCGTGCCCACGGCCGGGTTCTCGCCGACGAGGAAGTAGCCGCCACCGCCCTCGTCGATCTGTCGCTGCACCGTCGAGGTCGAGTCGTGTTTGCCGGTGAGGCGCGGCAGGTGGCCGAAGCAGTAGTCATTCTCCGCGGTCGCCGCGTCGCCCCACCACGCCTTGAGCAGGCTCACGGTGTACGACCGCATATTGCCCCAAAAGCCCTTGGCCTCCGCATCGGTGCCCACGTAGGAGTCGAGGTCGTGGTGGTGCGAGGCGTTGGGGGTCGGCAGGTAGCCGGGCAGCAGGTCGTACAGGGTCGGGATGTCGGTGGAGCCCTGGATGCTGGCGTGCCCGCGCAGCGCCATGATCCCGCCCCCGGGCCGCCCGATGTTGCCCAGGAGTAGCTGGAGGATCGACGCGGTGCGGATGTACTGCACACCGACCGTGTGCTGGGTCCAGCCGACCGCGTAGCAGAACGCCGAGGTGCGGTCGCGGCCGGAGTTCTCCGCCAACGCCCGGGCCACGCGGAGAAAGTCGTCGGCGGACACACCGCAGGTGCGCTCCACCATCTCCGGCGTGTAGCGGCTGAAGTGCCGCTTGAGGATCTGGAAGACGCAGCGGGGATCCTGCAACGTGTCGTCCCGCGGCGGGGCGGCGGTGGTCGAGGACGCCCGGGCGCCACCGGATCCCGCGACCTCGGTGGGGTTCTGCTCGGTGCCGTCGTCGGCGCCGCCGCTCTCGTGCGGTCGCTGGTCGTGCGCGCCCTCGTACTGCCACGAGTCGACCTCGTACTGGTTGCCCTCGTCATCGAAGCCGGAGAACACCCCGGCCAGGTCCTCGGTGTCGAGGAACTCCTCGTCGATGAGCATCGGCGCGTTCGTGTACGCGACTACGTACTCGTGGAACCACGCGTCGTGGGTGAGGACGTAGTTGATGAGCCCGCCGAGGAACGCGATGTCGGCGCCTGCGCGGATCGGGACGTGCAGGTCGGCCTTGGCGCTGGTCCGCGTGAACCGGGGGTCGACGTGGATCACCGTGGCGCCCCGACGCTGGGCCTCCATCACCCACTGGAAGCCGACGGGATGGGCCTCGGCCATGTTGGAACCCTGGATGACTATGCAGTCGGAATTCGCGAGATCCTGCTGGTAGTTCGTGGCACCACCACGCCCGAATGAGGTTCCCAGACCGGGAACGGTGGAGGAGTGTCAAATGCGGGCCTGGTTCTCCACCTCGATGGCGCCGAGCGCCGTGTAGAGCTTCTTCATGAGGTAGTTTTCCTCGTTGTCCAGCGTCGCCCCGCCGAGGCTGGCGACCCCGCGGGTACGCCGGACGGTGTCGCCGTTCGCGTCGGTTTCCTCCCAGAACCGCTCACGGGAGTCGAGCACGCGGTCCGCGACCATCTCCAGCGCGGTGTCGAGGTCGAGTTCCTCCCACTCGGTGGCGTACGGCTTGCGGTGCAGCACGGTGGTGATCCGGCCGGGATTGGTTACGAGCTGCTTGCTCGCCGATCCCTTGGGGCAGAGGCGGCCGCGGGAGACGGGGCTGTCGTCGTCGCCCTCGATCTGGATGACCCGCCCGTCCTTGACGTAGACGTTCTGCGCGCAGCCGACCGCACAGAACGGACACACGCTCTTGACCACTGCGTCGGCGGTGGCGGTACGTGGGGTGATCTCGAGGTGGCGTCGGGACCGGGTGGCCGCGCCCCGCCCGAGGAGGTCGCCGCCGGTGAGCTGGCGCCAGACGGGCCAGTTCTGCGGGGCGCCCCGCCGCGCCAGCGTCGGCCGGGACGGACGCCCCGGCTGGGGCGGGGAGTGGGGCTCGTGCGGCGACATCGACACCTCCAGACTCGTTGACCACCGCCCATGTAACGCCAGTCACGCCAGTTACCGCAACCGTTTGACCGATCATCCAGTCGCAACCGGTTCCGTTGTGGGCAATCGGCAGCATGATGGAGGGGGTGGACGATCTTAGACCGACTGACGGAGACGAGACGGGCAGCGAGGACGAGGTGGCCGGGGTGCCGCCTCCGGGCGAACAGGCGGCCGCCGCGGCGAAGGCCAGGCGGAACAGTGCGGAGGAGAGCCTCGCAACCGTCGGACTCATGGCCGATCCAGGAATGCCCAGCATGGTGGCGGCGGCGATCGCGGACGAGCTCGCTGACGACCTGACCCGGGAGCTCGGGGGCCGGTGGCGGGTGGAGTCCGGCCAGGAGACGCTCCCGCTCGCGCCTGACGGTGAGATTCGTCTCACCGACCACGCGCCCCGGTTGCTGCAGGAACATGACTGGGACTTCGTGCTGTATCTGGCAGATCTCCCCACCCGCCCTCAGGGGATTCCGCTGCTCTACGACGTCAGCGGCTCCACCGCCGCGGCGCTGGTGAGCATGCCGGTGCTCGGCGCGTTCCGGGTGCGGTCGAGGTTACGGAAGCTCGCCCTGCGGCTGGTGAGTTCCGGTATCCATCGGGACGGGCTGGGTGCGCCCGGCACCGATGACCTCCCGCCCCCCGAGCAGCGCGGCTTCGGTTCCGAGATGCGCCTGCTGGGGGGCATGGTGCTCAACAACAGGCCCGCGCGCATGATGACGGCGCTGTCCGGTGTGGTCGCGGCCGGCGCGGGCTCCGGTGCCTTCGGCATCTTCTACGGCAGCATCGCCTCGCTGGCCGTGGAGCTGCATCCACTCCGCCTGCTCCTCATCAGCCTGTTGAGTGTTCTCACACTCGTGACCTGGCTCATCCTGCGCAACGGCCTGTGGAACTCGGGCGACGACGAGGTCACCCCGGCTAACCGGCGGATGGACAACGCCGCCACGGTCCTCACCGTCGGGACCGGCGTGGGCATCATGTACGTCGGTTTGCTGGCGGCGATGTTCCTGCTCGCGCTCGCGGTGATGGACGCTGACTACCTGCAGAACCAGCTCGGCAGGCCCGTGCGGCTGATGGACTACGTCCACCTCGCCTGGCTCTCCAGCTGCCTCGGTGCGTTCGCCGGCGCACTCGGCTCGAACTTCGACAACGAGGACTCCGTCCGCGAGGCCACCTACAGCCTGAGGTGGCATGAGAGACGCAAGATGTTCGACAACTACGCCAAGCGCGAATCCGACCGACGCGAACAGCAGGAGCAGGAGCGGATCGAGCGCGAACACGACGACGGCGGGAGCGACGACGAAGCCCGGGGCCGCGACGGCGGGAGCGATGACGGCGGTCGCGACGCGGTGGAGGACGACCGGCGGAGGGGGTAGACAAGGAGCCATGACCATCATGACCGTCTCCGCCCCGACGTTGCCGGAAGCTTGCGGCGAGCTGTCGGACGCGGTCGTCGCGGCGCTGTCCTCCGGCGACACCTCGGCGCTGCCGGTGGTGTCCTCCGATCCGATGGGTCGGGATCTTCAACTCGCCTTGCAGACGCTCTACGAGCTGCACTACCGAGGTTTCGCCGGCGTGGACGCCGGGCTCGAGTGGGACCCGGAACTGCTGCGGCTGCGTGCCGCGCTGGAGGCGCGCTTCCTCGCGTATCTCCGCGACAACGTCGAGCCGGGTGACGATCCGGTCGCCGAGATGGACGCGTTGTCCGTGGAGACCACCTCGGGGACGGGGCCGTCCTGGTTCCTGAAGGACGAGGGGACCTGGGACCAGATGCGGGAGTACTTCGCGCACCGCTCGCTCTACCACCTCAAGGAGGGCGATCCCCACGCCTGGGCGATCCCGCGGATCCAGGGGCAGGCCAAGGCGGCATTCGTCGCCGTGGAGTTCGACGAATACGGCGGTGGGCGCGGCGACCGCGTGCACCAGCAGCTGTGGGCGGACCTCATGACGGCCGCGGACCTCGACCCGACCTATCTCGCATATCTCGACCGGGTGCCCGCCGAGACGCTTGCGACCGTCAACCTCATGTCGCTGCTCGGCCTGCACCGCTCGAGGCGGGGCGCGACGCTCGGGCACTTCGCGGCCATCGAGATCACGTCGTCACCCGGGTCGGCCCGGTTCGTCGCGGGGTTGCGGCGTCTGGAGGCGCCAGAGGAGTGCGTGCACTTCTACGCAGAGCACGTCGAGGCCGACGCCGTGCACGAGCAGGTCATGCGACACGACGTGATCGGGGACCTGCTCCGCCGGGAGCCCGAGCTGGCCGCCGACGTGGTATTCGGGATGCGGTCACTCGCGTATCTCGACGACCTCGCGGGTGACCGGTTGGTTGCGGCGTGGCGGCGCGGGGAATCGTCGCTGGTGGCCTGAGCCAGGCTGGACTCGGGTCGCCTCCCGACCGCGGCCCGTGGAAACGCGACCGCCGCCCGGCCGCGGCCCGACCGAACTCGAACCGCCGCCTGACCGGCGCTCAGTGGTCGTCCGTGGGCCGGACCTTCTTGCGATGACTGGTGTCGCACAGCGGGTAGTTCCGGCTGCGTCGGCACGCGCAGACCGCCACCATGAAGCGGTCCGAGCTCACACATTCGCCGTCGGGGGTGACGATCTCCACGGGGCCCTCCACGAGGACGGGCCCGCCCGGCACCACGCGGACGACCCGGGGCTCGCGGTCAGACGCGGTGGGCACGGATCACCACCAGCTCCTCCGTCCGCCGGCCGGGCTCGAGCAGGCCGGACGCCTCGAGCTCGCCGGCCCGCGCGGTCATCACCGGACCGAAGTCGATCATCTGGCGGGCCGCGGTGTGGGCGATGAAGCCCGAGTCGGTGAGCATCTGCACGGTCTGCTGGGGCGCGGAGAACTCCGACTGGACGAGCAGCAGGGCGCCCCCGGGCGCGATCAGCCCCGGCGCGAGGGCGCAGAGTTCGTCGAGCACCACCCGACCGTCGGCCCCGGCGTCCCACGCGCGGTCGGGTCCGGTCCCGGCCGGCGGCAGCGTCGACGGCACGTAGGGCGGGTTGGTCACCACGAGGTCGAAGGGCCCGTGCTGCGCGGCGTCCTGCAGCGTGCCGAGCCGGACCTCGACGGGGAGCCCGCTGGCCGCCGCGTTGCCGGAGGCACACTCCACCGCGGCGGGACACAGGTCAAACGCGAGGACCTCCCGGGCCCCCAGCCTGGCGGCCTCGAGTGCGAGCACCCCGCTGCCGGTGCAGATGTCGAGGACACGCCGCCCCTCGGCCAGCCCGCTGGCCTCGAGCACGCCGCTCAGCAGCCAGGAGTCCTCCTGCGGCGCATAGACACCGTCGGTCACCTGCAGGGGAATGGTGCTACGTAGTGGTGCTGCCATCTCGCCTCCGGTCGGATCGCGGGTGAGGCCACGAGTCAATCCCGACCCCCGCGGTGCCGCAACCGGACGGCACGGGCCGGCGCACGCGCCGACGGGTCTCGGCGCCTACTTCCAGTACAACCCGCCGGGCACGTCGCCGCCGCCGGTGAGGGCGCAGGTGAGGATGGTGCCCTCGGGCCCAGGCACGGCGATACCCTCCTGCGAACACGGGCCGCCGGGCCGCGCCTGCCCGATGCCTGCCTCGACTCCGCCCGCGGGCTGCCACAGCGGCCCGGCGAGGGGGTCCTCGGTGCAGAACAGCGGCGAGCCGTCCTCGGCCTGGGCGACCTCGCCCACCATGTGGCAGGGCCCGCCGGTGCTCACGACGTTGGCGGGCAGCTCGGGCGCGGGGGCCGGGGCGGGCGCGGGGGTCGTGGTGGTGGCCGGCGCCGAGACGGGATCGGCCGTCGCCGCGGGGGTCGAGGTGGTGGGGGAGGACGACGACGACACCGTCGTCGTCGACCCCGTCGGCGAGGTGTCCGGGTCGTCCACCGGGTCGGCGGAGCAGGCGGCGAGCGCGAGCCCGGCCGCCACCGCGAGTGCGATGACGGCCGGGACACGGCGACGTCCCGTGGTGGTGTGCGGGCGGTTCGTCGCGGTGTGGTTCATGTGTTCCGATTTCTCTCGCGGGTCAGGCCCCGATGATGAAGGCCTCGAGCTCGGCGCGGGCCTTGTCGTCCGGCATCTGCTCCGGCGGCGACTTCATCAGGTAGGCCGAGGCGGGCAGGATCGGTCCGCCGATGCCGCGGTCCTTGGCGATCTTGGCCGCGCGGACGGCGTCGATGATGATGCCGGCCGAGTTGGGGGAGTCCCACACCTCGAGCTTGTACTCGAGGTTCAGCGGCGCGTCACCGAAGGCGCGTCCCTCGAGACGAACGTACGCCCACTTGCGGTCGTCCAGCCACTCGACGTGGTCCGACGGGCCGATGTGCACGTTGCGGTCGTGGATCTTGCCCTTGAGGGAGCCCTCGAGGTTGGAGGTCACGGCCTGGGTCTTGGAGACCTTCTTGGACTCGAGACGCTCCCGCTCGAGCATGTTCTTGAAGTCCATGTTGCCGCCGACGTTGAGCTGGTAGGTGCGGTCCAGCGCGACGCCGCGGTCCTCGAACAGCTTCGCCATCACGCGGTGGGTGATGGTGGCGCCGACCTGCGACTTGATGTCGTCACCGACGATCGGGACGCCCGCGGCGCGGAACTTCTCGGCCCACTCGGGGTCCGAGGCGATGAACACGGGCAGGGCGTTGACGAAGGCGACATCGGCGTCGATGCAGCACTGCGCGTAAAACTTGTCGGCCTCCTCGGAGCCGACGGGCAGGTAGGACACCACCACGTCGACGCGGGCGTCCTTGAGCGCCTGCACCACGTCGACAGCCTCGGCGGGGGACTCCTCGATGGTCTCGCGGTAGTACTTGCCCAGGCCGTCGAGGGTCGGGCCGCGCTGGACGGACACACCGGTGGGCGGCACGTCGCAGAGCTTCATGGTGTTGTTCTCGGAGGCGAGGATGGCCTCCGCGAGGTCCATGCCGACCTTCTTGCCGTCCACGTCGAACGCGGCGACGAACTCGACGTCGTTGACGTGGTAGTCGCCGAACTTGACGTGCATGAGGCCGGGGACGGTCGAGTCGACCGCCGCGTCCTTGTAGTACTCCACGCCCTGCACGAGCGAGGACGCGCAGTTGCCGACGCCGACGATCGCGACGCGCACCTTCTGGTCGGTCATTGGGGTTCTCCTTGTGATGGGTTCTCTGTCTGGATGAGTTCGTTGATCCACCGCAGCTCGCGTTCGCTGGTCTCGAGTCCGAGCAGGGTGAGCTGCCGGGCGTAGCGCAGTTCGGTGGGGCCGGTGCGTGCGGCGGCGTCGCGCTGGCCCTCGCGGCGTTCCTCCAACACCCGGCGCCGGCCCTCGAGCAGGCGCACCCGGGCGGGCCCGGGCGTGCCGTCGAAGAAGGCCAGGTGCACCCCGAAGCCGTCGTCGGTGAACGACGCCGTGCCGGGCTCGTCGAGCAGCGCTGCCAGGGAGTCCTTGCCCCGCGTGGTGATGCGGTAGGTCTTGCGCCCGCGCCGCGCGGTGGCGGGTGGGCGCGTGACCGTGGCGGCCGAGGCGTCCTCGACGATGTCGCCCTGCTGCTGGAGGCGGCGCAGGGTCGGATACAACGAACCGAAGGAGACGGTGCGGACCGTGCCGAGCATCTCGGACAGTCGCTTACGCAGCTCGTAGCCGTGCATCGGCCGCTCGTCGAGCAGGCCCAGAATGGCGAGTTCGAGCACCCATCTCCTCCTTTCGTGTTCTCGCCTGCGGGTGTCCGCCTGCGACGACGGTCGATGCTACACCCCGTGATGTATCGAACCGATATAACCCGCTGTGGCATCGCCTCGACGAGTCCGCCCGGTCCGCGCCCGGTCCGGGCCCGGGGTCGTAGGCTGGCCTCGTGGACCAGGCCGACTTCCGCGACCCGCGACCCGGCCCCGTGCCGGGGACGGAGGAACCCGCCGGCCGTGCGGCGCTCCGGCGTCGACGGGTGGTGGACTTCGCGCTGCGCCGACGGGGCGTGCTGGCCGAACTGCAGGCGGGCGGGCTGTCGCTGCGCGAGGTGTGCGACGCGGACGTGTACCTCCAGCGCGCGGCCGGGTTCCACGGCGAGACCACCGAGACCGTCTGCCCGGTGTGCCGCAAGGAGAACCTCACGGAGGTGTCGTGGGTGTTCGGCGACGACCTCGGCTCCTCCTCGGGCTCGGCCCGCAGCGACGAGGAGATCGAGCAACTTGCCCTGACCCACGACCAATTCACCGTCCACGTGGTGGAGGTGTGCCGTAGCTGCTCGTGGAATCACCTGGTGCTCTCGTACGAGGTGGGCCTGCCGGAGGGCACGGGCAGACGGACCCGCCGGGCCGCCCGGGAGCTGCGCCGCCGCCCCTGAGTCCCGATTCGACGAGTCGCCGCGCGACGGCTTTCGTCGACCCCTCGGGAATGTCCTGTGACGTGCGACGGTTCTTCGATGAGCCGTTTGTCGTACACAATGGAGGCCAGAGCACCGCCACCGGGGGTCGCCCGGACGGGTCGGACCTGCTCGCAGGAGGATAGATGATGTCGCGAAGTGATCAGAAGGACCGCAGCGCTGACGGGGATCACGACGATTCCGCGCGGCGCGGCTGGGCCCGTCGTCACCCTGTCTGGACGACTCTGATCCTCCTCGTCGTCGTCGTCCTGGTCATCCCGGCGGTGATCGTGGGGGTGGCCTACTCCCGCACCGACGTGCCGCGCCCCGGCAGCGTCGCCACCAACCAGATCTCCGAGATCTACGAGAGCGACGGCACCACGCTCATCGGCCGCATCGTGCCGCCGGAGGGCAATCGCACGCTCGTCAACATCGACATGATCCCCGTGCACGTGCGCAACGCGGTGATCGCCGCCGAGGACCGCAGCTTCTACACCAACGAGGGCTACGACCCCACCGGCATCGGCCGTGCGGTGATCGGGCAGGTCACCGGTGAGTCCACCGCGGGCGGTGGCTCCACCATCACTCAGCAGTACGTCAAGAACACGATGGTCGGCGACGAGGTCACCTACGAGCGCAAGGCCAAAGAGATCATCATCGCGGCCAAGATGACGCAGGAGTGGTCGAAGGACCAGATCCTCGAGGCCTACCTCAACACCATCTACTTCGGCCGCGGCGCCTACGGCATCGCCGCCGCGTCGAACGCCTACTTCAACAAGCCCGTCGAGAACCTCACCGTTGAGGAGGGTGCGCTGCTTGCCGGCGTCATCCAGTCGCCGTCCGCGTTGGACCCGCTCAACAACGCCGCCGCCTCGGAGGGGCGCTGGAACTACGTGATGGACGGCATGCGCGACATGGGCGCCATCGACGCGCAGCAGCGCGCCAACGCCGTGTTCCCGCAGGTCGTGGAGGACCCGCAGGCCATCGAGCAGAACGTCGGCGACCCGAGCAACGGCCCGATCCGTCGGCAGGTCCTGGCCGAGCTGGCGATGGCCGGTATCGACGAGCAGATGCTCAACACCCGCGGTCTGAAGATCGTCACCACGATCGATCGTCAAACGCAGGAGTCCGTCCTCGACGGGGTCCGCAACAACATGCAGGGCGAGAACGCGGACACCCGCACCGCCGTGGTCTCGGTCAACCCCCGCACCGGCGGCGTGATCGGCTACTACGGCGGCGATGAGGCCGAGGGCTGGGACTACGCCAACGCCCCGCTCCAGACCGGCTCGGTCTTCAAGATCTTCGGCGTGGCCGCCGCCCTCGAGCAGGGCATCGGTCTGGGGACCACGGTGTCCTCGGCACCCGTCACCACCGGCAACGTCACCGTCACCAACGTGGGCGGCCAGTCCTGTGGTTCGTGCTCGGTGGCGCAGGCCCTCAAGATGTCGCTCAACACCTCGTTCATCCGCCTCCAGCGGATGCTCGACAACGGCGCCAACGACACCCGCGAGATCGCGCACCGCGCCGGTGTCGCCAAGCAGATCCCCGGCCTCGAGTGGGAGACGCTGACCGAGCAGGGCAGCGACCCGTACGACGGCATCATCCTGGGCCAGTACCCGATCCGCGTGCGCGACATGGCCAACGCGCTGGCCACCTTCGCCGACGAGGGCGTCTACCGACCGGCCCACTTCATCGAGCGGGTCGAGACCGCCGAGGGCGAGGTCCTGCTCGACAACTCCTCGCCGGGGGGCGAGGAGGTCATCGACGCCGACGTGGCCAACAACCTGACCTCCGCGATGGCGCCGATCGCTGCCTACTCCAACGGTCACACGCTGGCCGGCGGTCGGCCCTCCGCCGCCAAGTCCGGAACCACACAGCTCGGGGACACTGGCTACAACAAGGACGCCTGGTTCGTCGGCTACACCCCCTCCATCGCCACGGCGGTCTGGGTGGGTACGGACGACAACAAGCCGCTGTTCAACGCCTACGGCGGCACCATGTACGGCTCCGGGCTGCCCGCCGACATCTGGAAGTCCGTGATGGACGGCGCGCTGTCGGGCAGCGACTGGGAGCAGTTCCCCACACCCGGCATGATCGGCGGCCAGGCGGGCGCACCCTCCTGGGAGTCCTCGGGCTCCAGCTCGGCCGGTGGCGGCGGCGGGGCCACGGCCACCCAGACCCAGCCCGCGCCCGTCGTCCCGGACGAGCCCACCCCGCAGCCGCCCGCGCCCGCGGCGCCCCCGCTGACGATCCAGGTCCCGGGACTTCCCGAGATCGTGATCCCCGGCGCCGGTGGCGGTCAGCCGGCGCCGGCGCAGCCCGGAACCGCCCCAGATCCGGGTGACGGCGGGGCGGGCACCGGCGGTGACACCGGTGGCGGAGGCAACGCTGGTGGTGGCGGTACCGGCGGAGGCGGCGGTACCGGCGGTGGCGGCGGCGAGGCCTGACGCCCGCGCCGTGGACTAGAGTGTGGCCGTGCTGAGCAACGGTCGCCTCTCTCCGCTGCCGCTCGACGAGGACCTCCGTTCGCTGTCCCCGCAGGAGCGCGTCCGCCCCGGTGACGGCCCGGCGGCCACCGTTCTCGACGCGTGGGGCGGGCCGGTCGGCAGGCATGCCGCGGTCGGCCGCCAGCGCTTCTGGACGCCGCTGCGCGTGGTCATGCTCTTCGCCGTGATCTTCCTGGCGTTCGGCTTCTTCTCGAAGGCCGCCTGTCTGGAGACCTCCCACCCCACCGACGGGTCGCAGCCCGGACTCATGTGGGACGGACGCCAGTACTACAAGGCCTGCTACGCCGACCCGCTGCCGCTGTACTCCGCCGAGGGCCTGAGCGCGGGGGCGTTCCCTTACAAGTACACGTGGACGACCGATGCCGGCGAGGTCCGCTTCATGGAGTACCCCGTGATCTCGGGGCTGTTCCAGTACGTCACCGCGCAAGGCGCGCAGGCGTGGCAGGCGGTCTTCCCCGGTGGGCCCATCGAGGTGGTGAAGTACTTCGTCCTGGGCGCGGTGCTGCTGGCCATCATGTGGATGGTCGCCGTGTGGGCGACCTATCGGTCGGCCGGGCGCCGACCCTGGGACACGCTGCTCATGGCGGCCAGCCCGCTCGTGATCTTCCAGGCGTTCACCAACTACGACGTCATGGCCGTCGCACTGGCCTCCGTCGCCTTGCTGCTGTGGGCACGCCGCCGCCCCGTCTGGGCCGGCGTCGTGCTGGGACTGGGCGTGGCGGCCAAGCTGTATCCGCTCTTCCTGTTCGGTGCCCTGCTCGTGGTGGCGATCCGGCGACGACGTTTCGTCGAACTCGCGAAGGCGCTCGCCGCCGCGGTGGTCGCCTGGCTGGCGGTCAACCTGCCGATCCTGATCCCGTTCCCGCAGGGCTGGCGAGAGTTCTTCCGCCTCAACTCGGACCGGCCCGCGAACCCTGAGAGCATTTACGCCGTGGTCCAGGGGCTCACCGGCTGGGCGGGCTTCGACGCGGGCCGCGCCGCCGGCGAGGCGCCCGCGACTCTGAACACCGTCTCGCTGGTGCTGTTCGCGCTCGGCTGCGTCGCGGTACTCGCGATCGGACTGACCGCGGCCACCACGCCGCGCGTCGCGCAGCTGGCGTTCCTCATCGTGGCGATCTTCCTGCTCACCAACAAGGTGTGGAGCCCGCAGTACTCGCTGTGGTTGATCCCGCTGGCGGTGCTCGCCGTGCCGCGCGTGAAGCTGTTGCTGCCGTGGATGGCGTTCGACGCCCTGCTGTGGGTCGCCCACATGTCGTACTTCCACGGGGTGGCCAACCGGGGGATCGATCCCGAGCTGTTCCACGTGCTCGTCCTGGTGCGCGGCCTGCTCGTGGTGGCGGTCTGCGCGGTGGTGATCACCGAGATCTACCGCCCGGACCTCGACGTGGTCCGGCGGAGCCACCGGGACGACCCGGACGGGACGGATCCGCTCGCCGGAGTGCTCGCGGACCCGACCGATCGCCCCGTCGCGACACCACCCGGGGTCGGCTCCGATCCGGCCGCCCCGATCACCCCCGGGCAGAAGCCCCAGAAGGAGAACGCCGACCGATGACCACAAGCGAAATGATCTGGATGTTCTCCTTCATCCTCATCGGGTTCATCTGCATGGTCACCGCTGCCGGCGGTTACCGGGCGGGCTGGCGACAGCCGGTGTGGATCGGCTGGACGGTCGCCGCGTTCCTGTTCCTCACCGTGATCCCGGTGACGCAGGCACTGACCATGGCCATCTAGCCTCCCGGGCGCCCACCCGCACCCACGTCCGCGCTGCCAGCGGTAACGGGATTTCGCCGCTCGGTACCGCACGGGGTAGCCTTGAACGGTTGCTGACGCAACGACCCTCCTGCCACGGAGACACCGTGGCCGAATCTGTAGTCCACAGGAGGTGATGAGGTCCCGTGCGTCAATACGAAGTAATGGTCATCCTCGATCCGAGTCTCGACGAGCGCACCGTGGCGCCGTCGCTGGATACGTTCCTGAACGTGATCCGGCAAGAGGGCGGTTCGGTCGACAAGGTCGATGTCTGGGGCAAGCGCCGCTTCGCCTACGAGATCAACAAGCAGTCCGAGGGCATCTACGCCGTCGTGCAGCTCAAGTCCAGCCCGGACGCGGTCAAGGAGCTCGACCGTCAGCTCGGTCTGAACGAGAACGTGCTCCGCACCAAGGTGCTGCGCGCCGACAAGTGAGTCTGACTGTCCGACCGGCCCGGTAATCTGGGCGCGGTCGGTCGGCCTCGACCACCATCCACCTCAGGACTTCACACGCAGGTCTTCTACACGGAGGAGAAGCGCATGGCACAGGGCGATACCCCGATCACGGTCGTAGGAAACATCGTCGCGGACCCCGAGCTGCGGTTCACGCCGTCGGGTGCTGCGGTCGCGAACTTCCGGATCGCCTCGACGCCGCGTCGTTTCAATTCGCAGACCAACCAGTGGGAGGACGGCGAAGGCCTGTTCCTTACCTGCAACGTCTGGCGGCAGGCTGCGGAGAACGTCGCGGAGTCGCTGCAGAAGGGCATGCGCGTCATCGTCAACGGCCGGCTCCGGCAGCGGTCGTACGAGACGCGTGAGGGCGAGAAGCGCACCGTCTATGAGGTTGAGGTCGACGAGGTCGGTCCGTCGCTGAAGTACGCCACCGCCAAGGTGACCCGCACCCCCCGCGAAGGCGGCCAGGGTGGCGGTTTCCAGGGTGGGGGCGGCCAGGGTGGCGGTTTCCAGGGCGGAGGCCAGCCGCAGGGTGGTTTCGGTGGAGGCCAGTCACAGGGCGGCTATGGCGGAGGCCAGGGACGTCCGCAGAACGACGACCCGTGGGGCAGCGCCCCGCAGGCCGGCGGATCCGGTGGCTTCGGCGGCATGGAAGACGAGCCCCCGTTTTAGATCGGGTCGATTCCCAGGGGCACTTCCCGCCCCACCCCACAAGCATGAGACATGACCTCGCGACAACCCGGCCCGGGTCGGATCGTCGGAGGGAAGAAAGGTAGACGGATCATGAAGCTGATCCTCACCGCCGACGTCGACAAGCTCGGTGCTCCGGGCGACATCGTCGAGGTCAAGGGCGGATACGGTCGTAACTTCCTGCTCCCGCGCGGGCTGGCCATCGTGGCCACCCCGGGCGCCGAGCGCCAGATCGAGTCCATCAAGCGGGCCCAAGAGGCCCGTGAGGTGCGCGACTCGGACCACGCCAACGAGCTCAAGCAGAAGCTCGAGTCGCTGGCCGACGTCAAGGTCGCTGTCAAGACCTCCGACACCGGCAAGCTGTTCGGCTCGGTCACCGCGGGCGATGTCGCCTCGGCCGTGAAGGCCGCCGGTGGCCCCACGCTCGACAAGCGCTCGGTGCACATGCCCAAGGAGCACATCAAGTCGACCGGCGCGCACAGCGTCGTCGTCGACCTGGGTCACGAGACCACCGCGCGCGTCGCGGTGGAGGTCGTCCCCGGCTGATCGATCTGACCAGGCCCGAGGGCCCCGGCCGTCACCACGACGGCCGGGGCCCTCGCACTTCGGCAGGCACGCAAGGGCTGTGGACGCCCTGTGGATAACTCGGTAGGAAAGCTACGGTTTTGTCGGCTGGACGATTGCCCGGGTTCATCTTTCGTTATCCATTGTGTCCCCAATCGTGACGTGGTATCGGAAGTAATCCACCGGACGCTCTACCTGCGGCGATACCGGTGACCTGCAGGTTTATACCAACTGACCTGCGATTTCCACTGGTTATCCACAGCAGAGCCCAGATCGCTCCTGCATAACTCACGCCCATCCACAGTTCTCCACAACCCCGCACTCGCGATTGTGGAAAAGCCTGTGGATAACCCAGGGGGATGTGAGCCGGGCGTGTCGTAGCGGTGCCCTACAGTGGAGGAGTCGCGAGGGCGCGCCGGTGTCCCGGGCGGCAGCGGCGGTACGGCCACGCACGGCGTCAACATCAGCACTACAGCGGAGAGGAGCGGTCATGGCGCAGGGGGGATACGACGATCCCGGCGATATGCCACCGCCTCCCGAGGACGGCGGCGGTGGCGGAGAGTTCGGGCGGACCCCGCCGCAGGACCTGACCGCCGAACAGTCGGTGCTCGGCGGCATGCTGCTGAGTAAGGACGCCATCGCTGATGTGGTGGAGGAGATCCAGCCGAACGACTTCTACAAGCCGGCGCACCAGGCGATCTACGACGTGATCCTGGACCTCTACGCGCGGGGCGAGCCCGCGGACGCGGTGACGGTGGCCGCGGAGCTGGAGCGCCGCGGCGATCTGCGGCGGGCCGGCGGGGCGCCCTACCTCCATACCCTCATCTCGACTGTGCCCACGGCGGCCAACGCCGGCTACTACGCCCAGATCGTCTCGGAGAAGGCGGTGCTGCGCAGGCTCGTCGACGCCGGCACGCGGATCGTGCAGTACGGCTATTCCGGCTCCGAGGGCGCCGACGTGGCCGAGGTGGTGGACCGGGCGCAGGCCGAGATCTTCGACGTGACGGAGCGCCGGACCACCGAGGACTTCGTGGTCATCGAAGAGCTGCTGCAGCCGACGATGGACGAGATCGACGCGATCCACACCGCCGGCGGGCTGAGCAAGGGTGTGCCCACCGGCTTCGCGGACCTCGACTCCATCACCAACGGTCTGCACGGCGGACAGATGATCATCATCGCCGCGCGACCCGGCGTCGGTAAGGCCCTCGCTCTCGACACAGTCCTGCCCACGCCGGACGGCGAGACCACGATGGGCGAGGTCGCGGTGGGCGATCGGGTCCTGGGGGTCGACGGCACGCCGACCGAGGTCACCGGCGCGACCGAGGTGTGGCAGGACCGCCCCTGCTTCACAGTGCGTTTCAGCGACGGCGCGGAGATCGTGGCCGATGCCGAGCACGAGTGGCGTATCGAGATGGGCGGCACCGAACAGGTGGTCACCACCAAGTCGCTCGACACCCTGATGCTGGTGTGCGACTTCGGGATCGTCATCCCCGAGCATCCCGACTCGGGCCGCGGCACCCGCGTCATCACCGATGTACGCAGCGCGGAGAGCGTTCCGGTCCGGTGCATCGAGGTGGCGGCGGCAGATCACCTGTACCTCGCCGGCCCCACCGGGATCCCCACGCACAACTCGACCATCGGTCTGGACATCATGCGGTCGTGCTCCATCAAGAACGGCCTGGCCTCGGTCATGTTCTCGCTGGAGATGAGCAAGACCGAGATCGTCATGCGACTCATGAGCGCCGAGGCCCGCGTGAAGTTGTCCGATATGAAGTCGGGCACCATGAGCGACGAGGACTGGACGCGGATGGCGCGGCGGATGGGCGAGATCTCCGAGGCGCCGCTGTACATCGACGACTCGCCCAACCTCACCATGATGGAGATCCGCGCCAAGGCGCGGCGGCTCAAGCAGAAGCACGACCTGCGGCTGATCGTGGTGGACTACCTACAGCTGATGTCCTCGGGCAAGAAGGTCGAGTCGCGGCAGCAGGAGGTCTCCGAGTTCTCGCGTCAGCTCAAGCTGCTGGCCAAGGAGATCGACGTGCCCTTGATCGCCATCTCCCAGCTGAACCGTGGCCCCGAGCAGCGTACGGACAAGCGGCCCCAGGTCTCCGATCTGCGTGAGTCCGGCTCGCTGGAGCAGGACGCCGACATCGTCATGCTGCTGCACCGCCCGGACTCCACCGAGCGGGATGACCCGCGGGCCGGCGAGGCCGACCTGATCCTGGGCAAGCACCGTGGTGGCCCCACGTCCACGATCACGGTGGCGCACCAGCTGCACTACTCGCGGTTCGTGGACATGGCGCGGGGGCTGTAAATGCCTGTCGCTGTGCGGTCTAGATTGGCGAAATCGCCTTCTAGATTGGCGAGCGGACCCGGCTTGCGGACACCAGTTTCCTTCTGACCAGGCAGTTCTAATTACCGCCGTAGGTCCGGGCGCTGCGGTCTGGTCAATCTAGATGAACGGAGATCTGCAAAGGCGCAGGTCAGAAGCTCTACGGCTTTGTTCGCTTTACATATGTAGTGGTCGCTCTTTGCGATTCTGTGGACAGTGCAGGTCACGAGGCATATCGTTAGCAACGAGGACGGATATGTACTCCGACTCGCGCTTGGAGGCCTACCATGTCGCCCGCTGATCACGTACCTCGAGTTGATCTTCAACCTGCGCGAACCGGCAGGCCTCGCTTGCGTGCTCAGCAGCTGAAGCCGAACGAGCGTGTTCTTGTCTCCGCTCGACTGCCAGCAGCGCTGGCCGCGAGGATCTATGAGACCGCGAACCGAAACCAGAAGCCAGTGAGTGGTGTTGTTGCCGACCTACTCGCGCAGGCTCTTGGAGATTCGGGGGCAGCCACGACGTAGAACCCGCCGATCGGTGTAGAGCACCGAAATGCGAAAGAAGGCCGGGCGGCCACCCGACCTTCTCGCTGGATCTACCCACACTTTCGTGTGGGACTTCACCTGTGACAGCAGGACTTGTCTCAACGGAGGAACCCTTTGCTATGTCTAGCAGATAGTTTCGAAACCCGGTTCGTCAACCCCCAGCGGGGTGTCTGATGACCTCAATCACATGGTCCTTCCGGTGGGACGGTGAGCCGGAGGCGCAGGAATGGTTGGAGGACCTTCCCCCAACCGATTTCTCTCGTATTAGGCCGTTCCGGAAAGTTCGTGCAAGTACGCGGTCGAAGAACATCTCCGCGCGAGCTTGGAGTCAGACGGTCGGTCGGGTGCTGGACGTCGAGTCCGGCCTTGAGCACGACCTCGTGCGGAAGCTGGATAGAGATCCGCAGGTGCAGTGGTTGGTTCCGCAACCATGCCGAGTCACATGGGTGACGCAATCGGGGCGAAAGTCTCATGTTCCCGACCTAATGTCGGTTGATGAATTCAACCTGGTGACGATCTGGGATGCCCGGCCGGTTGAGAAACAGGACGCAAAGTTCCTCGAAGCAGTTCCGGTCACAAGGGAAGCCTGTGCGGGTTTCGGGTGGAGCTACCAAGTGTTCGCCGAACTCGATCTGGTGGAGAGACTGAATCTGTTGTGGCTGCAAGGATTTCGTAGGCCACCGTGCTGGATCGATTCCGTGCGGCCTCTCGTTATCGAGGAGGTTCGACTTCATGAAGTAGTGACGCTTGGCGAGTTGATGCGTCTGGATCAGGGGGACGGAAAGGTCAAAGCTGGGATTTGGCATCTCATCTGGTCCGGAGACCTCGTGTGTGATCTACAGCGTCGAATTGACCTCGACAGTGAGATTCGATCCTCGGTAGGTGCGCTGTGAGCATTAGGCGCCCTAACGCGCGTACACCTATCAGACGCGGCGACCTGATCCTGATGCCCGGTGGCCTATACCGCGTCACTGGTGTCCTGCCGGGTGGATTGGAGGTCAAGGCGGCTACTGGGGTCGACGAAACCATCAACTTTGGCGAGCTAACCGAAGCGCGCCAGGTAGTCGACGGAAGGGTGGTCGCTTCCTCCGCGGCCTTACAGCCGCTGTGGGACGCCCTTTCGGTAAGCGCGAGAGAATCCGCGCTTTTCAAGCTCGAAGTCGTCCAAGAGGTCTTGACAGGCTATCGAGATGGGCACCCTGACTTGGCGCGACCTGGCGAGCCTCGGCATCCGTTTGGCACGCACAGCGGCGAGTCTGAGTCAGCCCGAGCAGACGCGATGGCGGCTTATTTGGCTAGCGAGTTTGAGGTGGATCGGACCCGTCAACGCAAACTCGCTCAGGGGGACAAGGCGAGTAGCTCTCCCTCACCTAGTTCAATTCGTGGCTGGATCCAGAACTGGCGACGAAACGGGCTAGTCGGGTTGATCGATGGCCGTGCGCTAAAGCCCCGCAAGGAGTGGGCACAGATCGATGAGGCCTATCGAGAGGTCGCAGAAGCGCTCGCCCGCACCTTCGACGGGGACCGGTCTGCGGTCAACATCGCTGAGCTGGACCGAAGGATCACCGTTGCGCTCAAACAAGGTGGTGTGGAGTACAAACAGCCAGCGAAGCGCATAAAATCCCAGTACCTCTCGTGGCTCACGTTCACGCGTGGTGCGACGACGCGTACCCAGAAGACCCGCTCACTGCGAAACACCTCGGGCTACGAGCACTACCCGGCCATGCGGCCAGGGCAGGTCGTTGCGATCGACGCGACCCGAGCAGACTGTCTGGTGAGGGACGTGGAAACTGGAGAAGTCTTCAGTGTCGAAGTTCTCACCGCGATCGATGTGGCGACCCGAGTCGTGTTGGCGTTGCGCGTCGTCCCAAAGTCCGCTGACGCAGTTGACGCGGCTCTACTCCTCTATGACGTGTGCCGACCTTTCTCCATGCTCGTCGAAGGGACATCCGTCTCTGACTGGAGGTGGTGCGGATTGCCGGGGCAGGTATCTCTGATGACCACGGCTGACGGGAAGACTGACGTACTGCCGGACTACACAACCCTTCAGGGTGAGCAGGTTATCCCTTCAGTGTTGCCAGATGCAGTGCGAAGTGACCACGGCTCTAACTTCATGTCAGCGCACTTTCAAGACACTCTTGCGTCGCTCGGAATCGACTACCTGCCGACCCGAGGGGGCAGGCCAACAGACAACCCGCATATCGAGCGTTTCCATGAGACTTTGCAGCGTGCGTGGCAGCAAATCCCGGGCTACAAGGGCAGGAACCCAGGGGAACGCGGCGCCAAGGTCGCGACAGAAGCCCTATTGACTGCCAACGAACTAGAGCAACACCTCCGGAGATTTGTGAGCTTGGACTATCACCGGACAGAGCACGCGGGACTGCGCGTTCCGGGGGAACCCAATGCGAGATTTACGCCGCTCGAGATGTGGGACGTCCTCACAGAGCTCACGGGTTGTATCGATGTTCCTCAGCGTGCCGACATGGTTTTCGATTTTCTCCCGATTTCTTGGGCCGTAATCGCACATGGCGGTGTCAAATGTAAGAACCTCATCTATGACGCCGAGTGCCTTGATGCGTACCGGAACGGACGAAAAGGGCGATTTCGCGAGGGGGACGCTGCCGCGCCGTTCTATCGCGATCCCCACGACCTCAGCAGGCTGTGGTTCCGTGACCCAGAAACCAATGAGGTCAACGAGGTTCCCTGGAAAGGCGCCGGCTTGACACACGCGCCCATGACAGATGCCCTTGTAGATGCCGCGTGGAAAGTCGCTAAGAACCGCGGAGGTAAGAAGATGATCTCCCGCGAAAGGTCCCAATACCTCATTGCAGAAGAACTCACCGAGCTCACCACGCATGCAGAGAAGTTCGACGAGCCAGCGCGGATCCGCGCGGCGCGCCTACGGAGGCAGCAGTCTCGTCGTGACCTCAACGAGGCAGTAGAAGCGACAACACGAACTCCGACGTCTCCGGATCCACCTACTACGGAAACGCTCAGTACGAGCCCCATCGACTTCGACGCCCCTTGGGGCCGGCTTCCACTTGACTACGCTATTGAGAAGCAATGACGGCGCGGCGGTGGCACCGGGCGAGCATCGAGACGCACGTAAGGGAACCGGACCCACTCACGGCCGCGGAGCTACGCGCGGCTAGCCCTGAAAGCCGTGGACACTATGCAACTCAGGTCAGAAAGTGGTACCGCGCACAATTTTTCACGACGCCCGACCTAGAGGCTATTGCGCGTCATCTATCCGAAATCGTGCGGGCCAACGATGATTCCCTGCCCGGGGCGAAGACATTCATGTCGGTTACCGGTCCGAACGGTGCAGGAAAAAGCACATTCGTCAAGCGCTGGGCGATGGAACGACACCGAGAATTGGCGACGAAGTACCCGGCTTCCGGACCGGATGGTCGGCCGGTTTGGAACCCAGACCCTCATACGGAGTGCGACGTCGTTCCGGTCTGCTGGGTGAACCTGCCCTCTGCCGCGAGAGTGAAGGATCTGAATGCTGTGATCCTAGAGTTTCTAGGGCTTCCGGGGGAGGGTCTAGCGCGTCTTCAGACTGGACGAGTCTTAGGAGCATGCGAGCGGCATCTCGTGCGGTTACTGATCATTGACGACGCACACTTGCTCAACACTGGTCAACGGATCGGCAGAGAGGTGCTTGATCACGTCAAGGTGCTCAATACTGAGCTCGGAGAACTAGGTGCCTCAATCGTCCTCGTGGGTGCCAACCTCGACGGGGGCGAACTGCTCACCGACCCGCAGATTTCCGCCAGGTTGAAAGCCCACTCCTTGGGCCCGATAGACGTCTACCAGGACGGGGGACCCCTCCGATGGCAAACCATGTTGGCGTCACAGGAGCGTGCTCTCGCTCCGTATCTTCCCGGGCTTTCTGCGGGCGTGCTGCACGACGACTTCGCCGGACTGCTTTGGAAGCGGACGCAAGGGTACCTAGGCGACGTCCGAGACCTATTGGCTGGAACTGCCGGCCGAGCAATCGAGGACGGGAACGGAGCGATCACTCGGGCCCTCATCGAGGCAGTACCTCTCAGCGCACGCGCGGAGGCACGGGAGGCGATGTTGCCCGGGGGTCGAGCATGACCGCCACTGTCTACTCCAACCCACTGCCCACACGGTTCGCACCCGCTATGCAAGAAACCCTGGCGTCGTTCGTCACACGGTGTGCTAGCGCGAATGACGTCCCCGTCTCGCTTCTACTCAACGGTTGTCAGGGGCTGACTACAGCGGATCTGACCCGCCGCAAGGAACTCCCACTGAGCGAGCTTGCACATCGTCTATCGGTGAGTCCAGATGAACTGGATGCAATGTCGCCCCGCCATCGGCAAAGAAGCCCTGCGCCCCGGCTCGTAGGGCTTCTTCAAGGGAAGCGGTGGGTCTGCCCTGAGTGTGAAGTACAGGGAATCCGCTCGCATTGCGAGAAGACCTGGCTGCGTTTTGCCTGCGAAGAGCACGGCGTCTTCCTCCAAGCAAACCACCCGGAACCGCCCAGGCCAGAAGCGGCGAGCGATAGAGTTTTGGCGCTCCAAGCTCGCGTAAATAATCTGCTCCGTGATAACCGCGAAGCCTTCACCATC
This sequence comes from Dietzia sp. NPDC055343, assembly GCF_053645265.1. Lineage (NCBI taxonomy): Bacteria > Bacillati > Actinomycetota > Actinomycetes > Mycobacteriales > Dietziaceae > Dietzia > Dietzia sp. NPDC055343. The sequence goes on from NZ_JBSHMJ010000012.1 coordinate 66,279, forward strand.
ACTGGCCGTCTCCTGTCTCAGATGAAACAGCTCCGACGGCTGAGCAAGGCAGTGAGACCCCACGAGGTCCAACCCGGGACACGGCACGTGCTGACGTGGCTAGAGAAGGTCCAGATCACAACGGGGCAGGCAGTCCTAACCCCACAACGTGCAGCGATGCTGCTCAACTGCCTACTTCCAATCGTGAGCTGTCGCGGATTCGACGACGCGATGGCGAGTAGTCTCCGTGTTCTCTGCGAACCACCCCCTAACAAAACGGAACCAAGTCGGGACCCGGGGGCGGCGCGACTACAAGCGTTGGAAGAAATCTCGAACCTGATGCGAGTTGGAAAACAGATCTCCAAGCTCGTTGATGCGGGCGGACTTCACGAAGACGCCATCCCGACGATCTACCTCGCCGCGGGCGATCCAGAATGGCACACCTTGCACAGTGAGGACTCACGGGTGCGTCAAGGCGCAGCTGAAATGTGGAACGCGCGCAGACAGGCCTGCGATGACGTTCATGAAGCCGTCACAACGTATAGAAATGGGCCCGGCAGCCAAGCCCAAGACAGGGTAGGCACTGGCCGCCGCGCTAGTGCTCTGATTGGCTCGGTTGAGGCATCTCCCATCGCGTCCTCCACATTCGCTGCGGAGCTGACGGCGATTCTGACGCGGCAGCCCACACTTGGTTCGGCCGTCTGCAGAATTGGATTACCGAGCCCGGCTGTCAGGTGGTTGATGCCCGAAATCGGGGCTAACCCAGATACTCGAGAGGCTCTTGAGTACTGGCTGTGGATGCAAAACCCCGAGCAGGGGCCGAGGTTGAACTCGGACAGAGCCGTGTCCCTCGAAGTCATCTGGCGGGTTGACGCACAATCGACGATCGAACAGAAGGTGCAGCTACTCGAACTGCGTGATTCGGTGATCGCGGAAGTCGAGGGGCGAGGTCTCCAGCGACGCCGCCGGGAGCAAGTCCTACGCCGCATCCAAGATCAAGTCAGCTGACTGTCATGGCCAGCCCGATCACGCCTCTGCCAACCCGGGTACAACTCACAGACGGAGAGGCGCTCGACTCCTACCTAGAGCGGGCCGCACTTGCCAACGACCTGACCACCGTGGAACTGCTCCGCACGCTCGACCCCCGGCCCGGCGCAGAATCATTGACCTTTGCACTCGTTCAACCATCGGACGACCTGCTCGAGCGAATCGAACAATTGACAACGCTCACACCCCGTCAAGGGAAGAGCGCGACCCTGCAGCGTTTCGGAAACAGTCGGCCCTTGGACTTCAGCGGCTTCGCTGAACCGTCTGCAGCGGCCTACCGAGCGATTTCTGCCCGCGGATGGTTCCCCTTACAGGGCACGCAGATCTGTCCCGAATGCGTGCGGTCGGGAAGATGGCTCATTGAGTGGCGACTTCCTCACCTCGCTGTATGCGACATCCACGCGAACTACCTGGTGCCGTCGTGTGCACATTGCCGGCAGCGCTTCCGGAGCCGAAGGACGAGCCCCCTCAGACCTGAGCTTTCTACCGCACAGCCTTGCGGGAACCCACTCGGCCCCCGACGAAACTGCCGCCACCCAGTCCTGGCCCACCCAACAGAGCAGTCGTCGCACGACGACGTCGAAGCCAGTAAGGCGGTACGTCAAGCATTGGCAGGGGTGTCGTTAAGCTGTCTTGGGGTTGAAACGCCGCCGGAGCGCTACCTCGCTGACTTGCGTGCGACCGCGGTCCTCCTCATGCACATCGCTACGCACTCGACGCCCGAGAGCGCGGCAGGCTGGGGCGAGGGCCTCCGAGCGGAAGCAGCGGTGCGACGAACTGAGCTACGAGGACCTCGGTGGGGTATTCGGCCAGCAGATGATCCGAGGATCCGAGGCAAAGCGATAGCAGTGGCTCACCAGATTCTGACCGCGCCAACGATCGAAACCGCAGCAGTCATGCTCAAGCCGTGGACAGCTCACATTCCCGCCACTCACGTCGGCCAGGCCGCCTGGATCCGCAATCGAACGCCTCAGGCACCAACGCTGAGCAAGATCGTCCAGAAGTGCCTGCAGACACGCCAGAGCCCATCCCGCCAAGTGGCGATACTAGTCCGGAAAGACCTGGCTGATTCGCACATTCCGCAGGTCCTACCCGAAGATCTCTACGAGGAGTACATCGGGCCGATCATGAAGGCCCACTCGTCTCTCGGTCGAAGATTTGCAAGCTTGTGCATAGCTAAAATCATCCGGCCAGGCCGGTCATGGTCGGACTCTGCATCCGCACTCGGGTTTCAGGCGGATGTGGGGCCCAGCACAGCAAGAGCAGTGACCAAACACGTCAAATGGTCATCAAACGACATCGCGGGCGCATTTGAGCAAGTTGTGGACGCGTTGGAAAGCGGGACCAACTATCGCAGCATCGAACGCGCCGTCAGACGGCTAGCTTGCGAGCCCGAAATTTGGTTTCCCGGGTGGGCCAGATCTCAGAATCCACAGCGGCGTGCCGTCACGCTGCCCCACGCCATTACATGGATGTGGATCGAAGTCGCCCATGCTGATCTGGATACAAGCCCCGGATGGACCGAACCACCCACCCGCGCGGAGAAAGCGAATCTCCGCGCGTTCAGCGGACGACTCAGTAAGCCCGCAAAGAACGCCCTTCGCACTATCGCTGCCCAGGCGGACGCGACAAACTGAAACTCACCCCCCTCCTGGCGAGTCTCTCGCTCAAGATCAGCAGTCGGGATCCCGGGTGACTGCCGAACTGATTTCTTCCCAGGCCCGGACATCGTCAACGTCCGGCCCAAAGACTGCGCCATATGCCAGCCCCACCTGCAGTGTGTGGACCACGGCGTCTTCCTCGGAGTGGTCGTAGATGATTAGCGTCCCTCGGCTCGAGCTCTCGGGGTCGCGGAGGACTTCGACCTGTATCGGCCATCGAGCTCGTCGACACAGCCATGGAGAGTGCGCTGGGACTGCTCAACGACGGCCGCGACCTTGGCCCGGACGCAGACGCCAGCGATTTCCTGGCCCGCATCCGAGAGTACGGGCCGCGCGTCGCGACGACCCTTCGAGACTTTTCGACCGGCCTTGTGAAGTCGGGATTCGAGCCAGACCTCGCCTGGACGCAGCCGCGACACCCGCGACTGCGCGCGCGACTATCCACTGCGGAGCTCGTTCACATCGGCGAACTTATCTCGTCCCGCGAACTCGAGCTTGAGCCGACCAGCATCCGCGGCACCCTTCGGACGGTCAGCGAGATTAGTGCTTGGCAGCTGGGGATCGAACCCGGTGAGGTCGTCAAGATCGATCCGAAAAAGATCCCCGTCACTGATATCGCGATGCTACGCACGGGCATGTCGGTCCTGGTCGACGTGACGGTCACCGAGGAGATCGGCCCTGCCGGTGAAGTGAAGCCAAAGTACACGGCGTCGTCGTTCAAAGTCCTGGGCGCCCCGTAGTCCGCAGCTTCCAAATTGACTTGGCGCCTTCGCCTGTGGGTTCTTGGTCGTCCGTGACAGTTTGAGCTTTGCGTCGACATTGTCGCCGACATCGTTGAAGTCGAGGACAGGGCTCTTGGCCTCGAGTAGTGGGGACGTCCTGGTAGTGCGCTCGGATGACCCGCCCCAAGATCCGACCTCTGCCCTGGCGGGCATGGAATAGTCATCGGGTGGCGAACAGGCGAACACGAAGGGCGCGCAGGTTGGGGATCGAGCCGACTGGGTTCCAGCAGGCGAACTCGAGGTACACCGTCCCGGTGCCGGACCTGACGGGCCTACCCCGCGAGACCGGACCAACGCTTCGGTCGATGCAACAGAATCAGCCAATTGTCCTCGTCGCGGGCGAGGTAACCATCACCGCATTGGGTGAGGACGAACGCCGAGCCCTCCTGCCAGAGATCGACGTCGCTGACGCCCTCGCCCGAGTAGCTGACATTCAGGCTAAGTGGGATACCGCGTCCGCCAAGAACTCTAGTTTGGAGCCGCTGCATACTGAGTTGCTTCTCCGCTGTGCGGGTGAATGGGTGCCAGCAGTGCGGGCTGCAGTCAGAAGAGGCAGGGTGTTCGCCGTCCCACAGGCCACTGCCCAGCTCATGCGCGAACTCTTGGAAACGGACTCGTCGAATGCAAAGACGCTGGCGGCCGACGAGATGGTGCTGCTGCTGATTTCGATCGCTACAGAACAACAGCTGCACACGGAGTTCGAATCGAGTGCTCCGACGTCCGCTGAGATGGCTGCGCTCGACGCGAGGTTCCAAGCTATGGCCACGGAGGATCTGGTCACCTTCTCACACGAGTTCCTGCATGGTCAGGCCGCCAACATGCTGTTCTCGATGCCGCGCAGAATTGAGTGCCTCAAAGCTGATGCGTTCGATTTCTGGTTCTCACCGTGGGTTGACCGGGTCGACGACTCCCTTGGGGCGACCCCAGCCGTTACGTTTGCTGACGCCACGGGGATCGATCTCGATGAGATTCTCCGCGCGGGTGCCGCGATCGATAGGGCGATTGCCGCCGGCCAGACACATATCAGGCCCGACGACCTCGCTGACGACGAGGAGGTGTGCACTTTCATCAGTGAGAACATGTCGCTAAACCTGTCCAGCTACCGAGAACGGCTGGAGGCTGACCGGGCGGCCGGGGACGTCAAGCTGCAGCGGTACACGTTTACCCGCTACCCGTTCCTGGACCTTGGAGAGGGCAAACTACTAATTCTTCGCCCAGTGTGGGCTATTGAACGCTTCTTCGGCGACCCCGCCCAGCTCGACGTCATGGCAGCGTTCACGGCCAGGGGCGACAAGACGAGGGCGAAGCGCTTCAGCGAGGGGATCAAGTATCAGTTCGAGGACGTCGTCGGACGCACCCTCGCCCGCATCACTGCACGAAGCGCGCGGGTAGACGCCCTGATTACGGAACCCGAACTGGAAGCACAGTGGACTGAGAAGAAGGGGCGAAGGCCTTCGGTGTGCGACTGGGTCTTACGAGCGGGACCGGTCATGATCCTCGTTGACGCGACGCACCATCCTCTGAACGCCAAGCTCGCTCAGGGACTCGGCAGCGGGGAAACTTACAATGCCGACGCGAACAGAGTTCTGACCGACGGCAAGTTCAAGCAGTTCGCATCGGTGATGCGGCTGGTGCGACGACTAGGCATTGACGGTCAACCGCAGCCAGAGGCGATCTTCATCCCGTTCGTAGTGGTACCGAACTCGGGCACCCCGAGCTCGATGCTGGCCGAGCTCGACTACGGTCAGCGGGCGCAGCAGGTCTTCGCAGAGTTCCAAGGCCGTGTCGCGAGGCCTTCGATTCTACAACTTCAGGACCTCCAGCTTCTTGAAGGGATCGGGGACCGTGTGCCCGGCGATGTCGTGTCGTTCCTTTACACTTGGCGCAAGTTTCCAGTGCCACTGTCGCTGCAGGAGTTTCTGGACGCGAACGGGATGCCACGCCCCATTTCGAGGCACATATCCAAAGCTGCAGCGAACCTCGACCGCCGGCTTGGTGACAACGGTGAGGGTGCCCCGTGAAACAGGACGACTTCTTCGCCAAACCGAGCTCGGCGGACGACATACGGGGCATTGCAACGTCTTGGCACTAGGCGAACTGGGCGTTCTCCGCGAGTTGGCCGACGATCGTCATCGTTCCTTGCGAGGCAGCGCCCGAAGTTGGGTCGCGCGGTAGCCAGGCGGCAACGAGAGTGAATAACTCGGGGTACGTATCACCTCTGAGAAGGCTTAGCTGCCTGATCCCGACCGTCCCGCAGAAAAAACGGCTCCGAACGACGGTCAACACGATGCTAAGGATCGCCGATGACACAGTGAAGTAGCTCTCGCGCCCCCGGACTCGTGTGCTTCGAGGGACCGTGGAGAGATCGCCTCGACAGCGTTGAGACGATCGAACCCGCGTTACGTTGTCTCGAGTCGTTCGAGGCCGCCAGAGTGATTCACAAGAATGCTGCCACCCGCGTTGAACTTGAGTACTACCTGGACAAATGGCTGGGCCCCAGCGGTCGCGCTATGCCCGGATATGAGCTCGGCATGCTCGCGTTCCACGGTAGCCGGGACACACTCTATGTCGGACGCGATGAGGTGAATCTGAAGAGTCTCGCGGAGATCATCAGTGGCAGAGCGGAAGGCAAACCCTCCATCTTGGAGGATGCGAGGTCCTGGCCTCGCCAGACGAGACACTCATCGATTTCTGCCGAACAACGGGTGCGCGAGGTCTTGTCGGCTACTCAAGGCCTGTCGCCATGATCGAGACCGCCGCATTCGAGATGCTGCTCATCAGCGACCTGCTTGATGCCACGAACTTCAAATCCGTCTACACGCGGCTCCGCCGCGCGCACCCCCAGTGGACAACGCAACTCGGCCTGCGCATGGCTCACAAGAATTGGGCATCGGAGCGGCTCCGGCATTGACGGCCAAACCTCGCACGACGGTCTTCGACGGAGTGGGCCCTTCCATCAGGAAGCATGGGGCGCAGTGTGGACTACGGCTGGCTATCGCTTCCGGTATGGAAGATGTGTTTCCCGGAAGGGTCGGCTTGAATGACCGCTTCGCAGGTGCGGCACTCCCATACGCGGCCAGGTGGTTGCCGGTGTGAATCCCACCCGACTAGAACAGCGTCCGGGCACAACGGGCTATCATGAACATCACCACGGCACTTGTGTTAGATGACCGCGTCCCAACAGGCCTTCTTAGTCAGATCCATCGGCGTTTGGTACTCGTTTCTGAACCACTCGAAGAAGGCCTCACTGCGCTCTCGGGGGTCGAGATAGTGCATCAGTTCAAGAGCAGTGTCTCGGGCACGTTCGACCGCAGGAAAGCTAGTGTCCGGGCTGACCTCACCGGTTTCGTCGTCGACGTTTAGCCTGCCGGCCTTCATCTCGTCATTGATCGCTTCGTATTCGTCCGGGCGCTCGAATCGTTCTGGCCGATGCATCTCCTGCTCTGCGATGTCGTGCCACACCGCATCGGCCACGACACGGGTTAGGGGGCGAAACGCTTCTTTTACATCGCCGCGTAGTGCCTCGAATCGCTCGTTTTCATTACTGGGAAGGTTCGCCTCGCGGACCTCAGTGGCCGTCTTTGCCGCGCTGAGCCGATCGTTGCGCTCCCGTTCTTTCTCCAGGTCGGCCTTCGCCTCGTCGAGAGCGACTTGCGTGTTCGCCAAGTCCTGTTGGAGTCGTCTCAGGTCATCGGCATTGGGAGAGAGTTCCAGAAGCGCGGGAGCGACACCTCTGCGCAGATCGGATTGCCAAGTAGCCTTGCCCGCCCCGAACGACGTGGCCTCGAACTCAAAGCCCAGCTTCCGGATCTGATCAGCTAGCTCGTCCAAGACAGTCTCATCATCGGCGGGTTTGATCATGAGTCCTGGCAGCACGCCCTCCAGATCCGACCGGTCCATCCCAGGTGCCAGGACGGGGAAGAGCACATCACGGGCCCATGCCGCACCGAGTTCGGCAACGCACACAGGCCGCGTCTGGTACATCGGGGTGACCAGCGCGATGACAAGCGCCGAGTCGCCTGCCTCTGTGCGGACCCGCTCCATCAGGTGCTCGCCTGACTTGACGCCCATGTCGGCGGCAGATGAGTAGAACACATCGTCTGAACGAAGCCCCGCGCCGCGTATCAGGATGCCTTCGACGAACTTCGTCACATATTCGCCATCCGCATTGGCGTGAGAGACGAAGACTCGCGGGCTAGCATTGCTCGTACTCAACCTGTGCCCCCTGCTGTCGATTAATGACCCTTTGGATGATAGGGCACGGGCTTCCGTAGTCCGCCTGGCAACAATTGATGGCTACGGTTCTTCCATACTCGGCGGTCCGCGCACACCAGCGTCGGTGCATAGACAATCCTTCAATCTCTCGGACCGAAGTCGTCCGCCGACGCAGACAACGCGAAGGAGGGCGGCGGTACGCGAGAGCATGGACGCATGGACTCCGCCAACCTGGATCGAACCGGGACCGAGCTATCGTCCCTCCTCATAAGTGCGAAGCAGTTGTGCGCAACAGGTCACTGAGCCCCCGCGGACTACCCTGATGCCGAACAGGGTTTAAGCCCTGCAAACAAGACACCAACTCGTTCGCGAGGCGCAAGCCGGCTGCCAGCACGCTTCGCCCTGAACCAGACCGCATCTGCCGCGTTTCGCTCGTCCGGTCAGCCGCCGGGCGGGGCCAACTCAGACCGTCGCAACGGGGTCAGAGTCGCTTGACATAGCCCTGCGCGATCCGGGTGGGGCGTAGGCGAGATCGTGCACTAAGCTCGCTCGACTGGCCAACCATGACAGCCATCCCGATCAGCGGCAGATTCCGTCAAAGTAGACGGGAGGGTCCTGTCAATCTGGGTTGCATGGCGAAAGCTCTCTTGTCGGTTCTCAAACAATCTGTCAATTTCTCACTGGCGTGTCACACGATTCGCAGCAATCTGTCCTCTCCCCGATCTGACAACACCACGCGAGTGAGTAGGCGGTCTTAGCTGGACTGCGCTTGGAGGCTATCTACGCTTGGATTCGATCGCGCCGCCGCTGATTGCTCGGATCGATTTTCCACTTGGGGTGTCGGGATACTCGACTCTGACGGGTTTAGGGCGAGGCGGAGGGATTGCGACCGCTGGGGCGATGTTGTCTGCGGGTGGCTGCTCCAGCAACTGTTGCTGTCGCACATGCTTCACAGAGCCCACGCACTGGCGGCGCTTGTTCGGCCGGTCGAAGTGAGGGACTAGCTTGCCGTTACTTCCCAGCTGTGAGTGCTGGCCACAGTCGTTGCACGTAGCCCATTTGACACTCTCGTCGGACGTCATCAGACCGTTCAGCTCGCCTTGCTCAGCGTCCGATAGACGGCAGGCAGGAGCTCGCCGAGCAGTGCGCGGGCCAGGTCCTGGTTGTTGAGGATCTGGGCGGATAGGTCTGCCGAGGATTCCATGGATCCGATGACGGCGTCGGTGAAGGCGACATCGATGTCGGGACTCGCGCGGAACTGGGCGAGTGAGTTGTTCTGGGCCTGCGTCTTGAGGGTCTCGCTCTCTTCGAGCCGGTCCTTGATGTGGGTGACCACGTTGCGGACGGAGGAGTCGGGATGATCGCCGGCGAATAGGTCGTTGATGCGGTCGATTACCTCGTCGAGGGCGACCATGTCGGGGTCGCGGACGGTGCCGGTGCCGGCCTCGCGGGCCGGTTCGAGTGGGGTGCCGCCGGAGAGCTCACCGTCCCGGGTGGTCTGCCGGTGGTGGCCGAGGTAGTCGATAGCCACCGCCGACAGGTCAATGGGTGTGTCCTTCTCCCCACTGCTGAGCTGCGGGGCCAGGAGCTTGAGGAACAGCGCGAGCTTTTCCAGCCATGGGTTTTCGTAGTCGAACAGTTGCGACAGGAATTCGTACTGCCGCACGTAAGTGCCCACGTCCTTGCGGAACATCTGCAGCTCATCCAGTTCCACGGCGTCGGAGGCCTCGACCGCGGCCCGCATCCGAACCGTGAAACGGTCGGCAGCGGGCGCCACCCACTTCACCAGCGCGTTGTGGCCTTCGCGCGCGAGGAAGGCATCGGCGAAACCGTCGACCTCAGAGCGCTCATAGATCCCCGCGACGGACAGTTTGCGTTCGGTGTCGTGGACGATGTTCGGGTCGGTGACGTCGGCCAGGGTGGTGGCCTCGTAGTAGGGGGCGAACGCGTCGACGATGTCGTCGACCTCGTTGGCAAAGTCCAACACGAAGGTCTGGTCCTTCAGCGGCGGAAACGTCCGGTTGAGCCGCGACAGGGTCTGCACAGCCTGGACCCCGCCAAGCCGCTTGTCGACGTACATCGCGACGAGTTTGGGCTGGTCGAACCCGGTCTGGAACTTGTTGGCCACCAGCATCACCTGGAACTCGTCGGTGGCAAACGCATCCCGTAGATCCCGGCCCTTGAGCCCGGGGTTCATGTTGATCTCGGAAAACGGCTCGTCGGTGCCGGACTCGGGGTCGGTGAGCTCCCCGGAGAAGGCGACCAGGGCGGCGATGTCGCTGTAGCCGTTCTCGGCCACGTACTTATCGAAGGCGAGTTTGTAGCGCACGGCGGCCTTGCGGGAGCTGGTCACCACCATCGCCTTGGCCTGCCCGTCCAAGCGCCAGGCCACGTTCTGGCGGAAGTGCTCGACGATGATCTGCACCTTCTGCGAGATGTTCGTGGGGTGCAGCTTGACCCAGTTCATCACCGACTTCACCGCGGCGGACCGGTCCACCAGATCATCGTCGCCCCCCTCGGTGGTCACGGCGACGGTGCCTTCCCCGGTGTCGCTGGTGGCGTAGGTCTTGCCGTTGTGAGAGAGCCGGAACGCGGTCTTGTACGGGGTGTAGTTGCGCAGGACGTCGAGGATGAAGCCCTCGTCGATCGCCTGCTGCATCGAGTACAGGTGGAACGGCTGCGGGGTGCCGTCGGGTCCAGGGCGGCCGAACAGTTCCAGCGTGGTGGCCTTGGGTGTGGCGGTGAAGGCGAAGAAGGAGATGTTGCCGGCCTCGGCGCGGGCTTTGGTCTCGGCGGCAAGCATGTCCTCGGCCGACACGACCCCGCCCTGGGCGACCTCGTCGAGCTCGGCTTGCGACAGGACCTGCTTGAGCTTGTTAGAGGCCCCACCAGCCTGGGAGGAATGGGCTTCGTCGGCGATGATCGCAAAGGACCGACCTCGGAGGGTGCTGCGGTCGGAGATGGCGTCCAGGGCGTAGGGGAAGGTCTGGATGGTGACGACGACGATGTGGGTCCCCGACTCGAGAGCCTCGGCCAATTCTGAGGATTTCGAGCCGGTCAGCCCATCGATGTGGGCCACGACGCCGGTGGTGCGGTTGATCTGGTGGATGGCCTCTTGGAGTTGCGCGTCGAGCACGGTCCGGTCGGTGACCACGATGACGGAGGAGAACACCTTGGCGTCGTCTTCGTCATACAGCGACGACAGGCGCTGGGCGAGCCAGGAGATGGAGTTGGTCTTGCCCGAGCCAGCGGAGTGCTGGACGAGGTACTTATGCCCGGGCCCTTCGGTGCGGGCGGCCTGGACGAGTCGGGTAACGGCGTCCCATTGGTGGTAGCGGGGGAACAGCAGGGTTTCTTTGCGGGTCTTCTTTCCGGTGTCCGGGTCGCGCTTCTCGGTAATCTCAAGGTGCATGAACCGGTCGAGGATCTCGAGCCAGGTGTCGCGCTGAAGAATGGTCTCCCACAGGTAGGCGGTGGCCGAGCCGCGCGGGTTGGGCGGGTTGCCGGCGTGGTGGCCGTTGCCGCGGTTGAAGGGCAGGAACACGGTGTCCTGGCCTGCGAGCCGGGTGGTCATGTGCACTTCGGTGTTGGAGACGGCGAAGTGCACCAGCGCACGGGTGGCAAAGCCGAGCAGCGGCTCGCCCTTGGGCAGGCGGTCCTTTTTGTACTGCTCGATAGCGTGCTCGAGCGATTGGGTGAAGTCTGTCTTGAGCTCGGCGGTCGCCACCGGGATCCCGTTGACGAAGAACACCAGGTCGATGGCCTTGCCCGGGCGGGACCGCGAGTAGCGCACCTGCCGCATGACCCGCAACCGCACAGCGTGGTACTTGGCGGCGGTGGTGGCGTTGAGCCCGGAGTTGGGCTTGAACTGGCACATCGCGAAGTTCGCGTTGAAGTCCGAGAACCCCCGGCGCAGCACCGCCAGCGTCCCGCCGTCGGCTTTGAGGTCCGCCGAGAGGGCTTTGGACAGCCGCTGGAGGAGCGCGGCCTTGGACTTCTCTTGCGCGGCGGGCGGGTCTGTGGGTTTGATGCGCTTGTCCCACTCGTCGGGCTGGGTGTGCTGCAGCCACCAGAACACGTCTTCGGGAAACAGGGCGAGGTCGCGGTCGTACCCGGTGTCGTTGGGCGAGTACTCCCAGCCGTGCGCGGCCAGATGGGCGCAGATCTCCTCCTCGAGCAGGGACTCGTGATGCTGGGCCATGACTACACAGCCTCCCTCACGTCGATCTTTCCCGTCACGGCATTGGTGATCAGGGCCGACCGGTACTCGCGGAGAACTTCGATCATCTCGGTAGACTTGTCGATGAGTGAATCGGCCGCGCGCGTCCTGATCTTCAGTGCCTCGACGATTTCGTTCTGTTCGTCAACCGGCGGCAGCGGAACTTGAAGCGCAGCGGCGTCCGCTTGATATATCGTCTGATGAGTCGAACCCATCATCAGGGAGTCAAAATAGGGCTTCATGGCGCGGAAAACGAATGCTAAGAACTCCGGAATCAAGCTCGGTCCGCAAATCCAGTTCCAGAAGTCTTGGCTGGTTGCCATTGGAATAGGCATGATTCCGCTGAATCCGACCGATGCCGTCCGAGAGAGTATTACTGTCCCAGCGGGGAGCAACTCAGCAGCCGAGTTTGCGAGGCCAACCGAACTGATTTTACCCGCGGTCTCTCCCAGATAGATCTGGCGGCCACTTCGCAGTTGCCAAACGTCGGCCAAAGTAAACCATGGGATGTGCGTGTTCTCCCAGAACTCAGGTTTTTGACGACTGGGTGTGTGCCCCGTCTTCATTGTGGCGTGATGGCGAAGCCGAGCAACTTCCCAGTGTGCGGGGACGTCACCCATCCACTGGATTCCGGACGGTGCCTGGGCCACCCCGGGCTTGAGCCCCTTCGTGACCGCGTGGGTGATCGTGGCGGCGCGGTCCTCGCGCAGGGTGGCAATGAGCTGATTCTGCTTGGCGATCAGCGCATCGATCTTGGCGGTCTCGCGGTCGAGAAAGCGGGAAATCTCGCGTTGCACACTGAGTGCGGGGAGCGGAATCCGCATCGCTCGGTACTTGCTGGCGCTGAAATTCTCAATTGTGGATCCGACATAGCCACTTCGAATCTGATGTCGGTAGTGCGAAGACTGGGTCCAATGCGCGACGAAGCGTGGATGCGCCAATGATCTATCTGCGCGGAATCGGACGAGGTAGCCAGCGAAACAGGCAGGGGCATCGGACTGGTGGATATAAGCGTCGCCAACTGTAGCGCCGACTGCCGCCATGACAATATCGTCGCGTTCAACCTTGGCCTTCGCGGCCAGAGTAGGCGGCAGCGACATTCTCTCTTCACTTTTCAGTTCGTCGAGGCCGCGAATGTCGGTGATTCTGATGTACCTCGGCCAGGTCGGTTCGCCGATATCGGATGTCTCGCCGATGCCATTTACGATTGGCTCCGCAGCGATCCGTGACAGGCGGATCTCAGAAAAGTTTCGTGGACTCACGCCCCCACCTCCGCGAGCATGACCTGAATTTCCGTCACGAGTTGGCGCAGGTCCTTCTGGATTTCTTCGAGGGGACGGGGTGGGGTGTAGCGGTAGAAGTGGCGGGTGAAGGGGATCTCGTAACCGGTGCGGGTCTTGTCGTGGTCGATCCACGCATCCGGCACATGGGGCAGGACCTCGCGGGCGAAGTACTCCTCAACGTCTTCGGTCAGCGGCACGTTCTCGGTGTCCCGGAGTGAGGTATCGGGCTCGGGATTGCCTTTGGCGGTGATGACGTCGGCCTCGGGATCGTGTTCGCCGATCGTCGTCCAAATGGTCTTGATGACCGGGGCGCCGACCTTGGCCATGCCCGCGGACTTCAGTGCAGCTCGAAGCTCAGTGACGAAGGCGTCTCGGTTGGTCCACGAGCGGCCCGAGAGACCGTCGAGAGCGCTGCGGATGGCATCCTGATCGACGTCAGGCAGTTTGGCGATCGCCTTGGTGGCGAGCACGAGCTCGGCGGTGTCGTCGGCGATGTGGAATCGCAGCTGCAGGGGACGCTCCACCGTGATGGTGCGGTATCCGAACTCCGAGTTGGCGAACACCTTCGAGAGGGCGGGCGCGTTGTCGTCGTCGTTGTCGTGGTTTTCAAAGCCGTCGTAGAGTTCGCAGATCTTCTCGATGTCCTGCGGGCGCAATTCCTTGCGCTTTGAGCCCAGGGACTTGCGCATCTTGCCGAACATCTCGACCGCGTTGATGAGCTGGACCTTGCCCTTGCGCTCGTCGGTCTTGGCGTTGTCCAGGATCCAGATGTAGGTGGAGATACCGGTGTTGTAGAACATGTCCGTCGGAAGGGCGATGATCGCGTCGAGCAGGTCGTTCTCGATGATCCACTGCCGGATGTTGGACTCGCCCGAGCCGGCGCCGCCGGTGAACAGGGGCGAGCCGTTGAGGACGATCGCCAGCCGTGAGCCCTTGTCCTCCGGCGAGCGGACGGGCCGCATCTTGCTGACCAGGTGCATCAGGAACAACAGAGAGCCGTCGGAGACCCGCGGTAAGCCGGCACCGAAACGGCCCGCGAAGCCCCGCTGCTCGTGCTCGTCCTTGACCGCCTTCTGCTGCGTCTTCCACTCCACCCCGAACGGCGGGTTGGACAGCAGGAAGTCGAAGTGCTCGCCGTGGAAGCCGTCGTCGGTGAGCGTGTCACCGTTGTAGATGTTGTCCACGCCCTGGCCCTTGATCACCATGTCCGACTTACACATGGCGTACGAGCGAGAGTTGACCTCCTGGCCGTACAGCACCGGCTTGGCGTCGGGATTCATCTCCACCAGGTGGTCGTAGGCGACCGAGAGCATGCCGCCGGTGCCGGCCGCTGGGTCGTAGATAGTGCGCACGATGCCGGGAGTGGTGAGCTCGAGATCGGAGTCCGCATACAGCAGGTCCACCATCAGCGAGATGACCTCGCGGGGGGTGAAGTGGTCACCGGCCTGGGCGTTGTTGGACTCGGCGAACTTCCGGATGAGCTCCTCGAAGATGTAGCCCATGTCGTGGCCGCTGACCCGATCCGGGTGCAGGTCGAGGTTCGCGAAGTCCTTGACGATGAGGAACAGGCGGTCCTTCTTGTCCAGATCGTCAATCAGTTCCGGCAGCTTGTAGCCGTCGAAGACATCCCGGATGTTGGGCGAGAACCCCTCGATGTAGTCGATGAGGTTGTCCGCCAGGCCCGCCGGATCCGCGGCGAGCTTGCCGAAGTCCCACACCGAGGTGTTGAAGAACGGCAGCCCGAACTTCGACCGCAGCACCACGAACGGGTCGATGCCGCTGTCCTGCAACCTGGCGTACTCGGTGAGCACCTTCTCCTTGGTGGGCGCGAGGATTGCGTCCAGGCGCCGCAGGATCGTAAACGGCAGGATCACATCGCCGTACTGATTGGGCTGGTACGGCCCGCGCAATTTGTTGGCGATGGACCAGATGAAGGCGGCATTCGTGGTGGGCAACTCGGGTGGTTCCTTAATTGTGAACGGCTGTTTTCTCGAATGTAGTGGTCCCATCGGACACTCCCGATCACCCCGCACCGCAGAGAGGCCAGGACGAATTGGACAACGTTGGTGCTCCCAGGGGGCTCTTGCCTACGTGCGATTCCCAGGACAGGCCGGGTCTGCGTACACGGCGCGCGAAGGGTCATGGTGCACCTCGCACGGACACTCGGTTCTCCGCCAACGAAGCGGGTTGCGTCGCGGAGCTAGAAGCCCCGTACCAGGGCACATTCTAGATGGAGCGGTCAATTGATCCCGAGTGCGGCTCTGACAAGCACCGGGTTGTGCGCATTGCGGTTAGCGCCGGTCTTTCTGTGGCGCATGAGATGCAGGGACGCGGAAGCTGCGGCTCTGGTTACAGCGGTGTCGTCCAAGAGGTCCGCGAAGACATGCAGGTCACGTGCGTGCAGGTTGAGGTTGTACGGGCCAGCCGCCTGATATGGCGCCTCTTCTAGGCTAGCTCCGGGGTGTTGGCGAAGGAAGCGCACGACGGCTTCGTTGGTCGAGTCCTCACCCAGTAGTTCGAGACTATTGACCTGCACCCACCCCGATAGGTGACCGTTCCGGTCGACGTTGATTCGAAACGCTTCGGTCCAGCCGATCGTCAGATTTGACAAGGTGCCCCAACGCGGAATTATCTGGGGTGAGCTGAGCGTCCAGTATTCGTATTCGGTCTGCAGTGGCAGCGGCAAGCAGCGCTGCAAGTACGAGCGAATAAGCTCGAGAGCCGTAGATGTATCCGGCTCAGTCCGGGTCTTCCACAGCTCAAGGTCCGCGCGCCCACCGGCGAGCATCTCCGACCTCAGTTCGAGACGTTGCTCCCGGCCGAAAGAGGCTGCGTTGATCCCAACGGGGTCAGCAAGCCATTCTGCGGTTGTGCAGTCGCTATCAGCGAGGCAGCCGTCCAACGACCGTTGGCCCGTGAGGTAGGTCATCTGCGCCTTGTTGCGGGCAGGCAGGCCGGCCTGCTGAATACTGGCAATCAGCGCACGCTCGTGATTGAGCAAGTGCCGGAGGGGATTATGCATGGCGCTGGCAACTGGGTCAGGTCGCGGCCGGATACTACTAATGTCTTTCCTCAGCGTTCGATGACCCTTTAGCCTGTCTGCGATCGAAACGGACTGCCCCAGGTAGCAGTCTCCGTTGTCGAATTCGAGAAGATAGTAGCCAGCAAGGCCTTCGCCGCGTGCTTCAAGAAACTCCTGAGTCTTTACAGGTGTAGCTGGATGTACAATCGTGCCAAAGCCGTGGATCTTGGCCCACTCGTCTAGTGCTATACGGCGTGATTCAACTTCTTCGGGGTTTGGAATTGGCCGAGGCTCGATAGTCCAAGCGAGCTCCGTCGTCGGCATTCGCCCGCCCGCTGAGTGGCGCTCGTACTGCTGGTCAACGCCTGCGCGGAGCGTCCACGAGGGTGCGGCTCCGATCGCAACCAGTGACATCACGTGGGGACCGATCGGATGAACCGCTCCGCTCATGGTTGTTACGCGCGTGCGAGCTAGGTCGAAGCTCCACGGCTCGTCGTCGGGCGTCGGAGAAATCCACGTCGTCTCGAACTTCTCTATTCCTGCCGGGAGGTTCCAGACGGCGAACACCTCAGGCGCATGATCGGCGTCCAGCACCGGCGCGGAAGCATTCATCGAGATAGACGCCAGCGCCGCCCCTCCGCTCGGTGCAGAGTGTTTCAGATCAACCGACCACCCGCCCGCAACGAGAGTGCCGTACAACTCGATCAGTTCGGCATGACGGGATAGCGCCTCCGCGAGTTGCCTACCGAGCATTTCATCATCGGGCACTCCGCTCGTCCGTAGCACTGGTGGAAGCAGTGGCCACCAGATGGCGCTTTCCTCTTTATCGCTAACGCTGTCACTGCGCGAGTGGCCCGCCTCTGTCCACTTCGAACCATCGAAGTCAAGACAGAAGGCCTCGCCGCCCATCTGGAATCGAAGGGTCAAACCGGCAGTGGCCTGTCGAACGCTCGTAGTTGAATCAACTCCGGAGATCGGGACGTAAAGCAACTCGTCACGATCATCAGCTACGAAAGCGGTGCAAGCAGGATCGTTCGACATAGGGACTCTAACTCTGATGGTAAAACGGAGAAATACCAGTTTGCGGGATGCAAGTCACCAACGCGGCCGGGTCGTGCAGAGGGCTAAGTGTCCAGTTCCGCAGGATCGCTAGTTTACGCTCACCAGCGCCCTGACGCGGGTGGAAGCGGCTAGGTTGAACGCAGCTCGTCGAACGGATCCGCGTGATACATCCGGACCGCGCGCTCACTGGCAACAATGTCGTACCACTGCGGAACAGTGAGCGTGTAGCAGCTGGTGCGAAGCAGTAGTAAAGGTAGGGACTTCTATGCCGCAGAACCGAAAGTTGAGCCACCGAGATCTCGGGATTCTTCGCCAGAACGGAATCTCACCTAGCTCGAAGCTGGTGAGAGAGGACCGCCCAAGCCAGGCGGAACCGAAGGGGCGCAGGTGGATCGAAGAGGTGGCCAAGCTCCGGCAAGAGGTTCGCAGAATCGACAAGCGGGTGCGCTCGCTCGGCGGGGAAATAGCAGCGCTGGAGAAGTCACGAGGCGCGAGTGGGCCCATGACCGGTGCCGAGCAGAAACTGAGGGCGGAGAGGAACAAGGCCGGCAAGCTGCGATTCAAGCTTGAGCACAAGGCGGACCGCCTCGAGCACTCACGCGCGAGGCGCGCCGATCTCAGATTCGACTCTGCAGCAGGTGTGCGGCGAGTCGTCAGCGGAGGCCTCCCCTCATCGAAGCGATAATCCTGCTCGTCGATGGGCGCGCTTATGGCAACGCGAGCTACCAGGACTCCGGCAGTCAGCGTGCTCATCGCGGATCGAGGCCTCTCGGCCGAATCGACGCTCAGCCCCGCTACTTTGACAACATGCCCTCGGATGCCCGAGTTCTGTCAATTCGCACCGGCGGTTCTCGTCAATCTGGGCTGCACGGCGACACGCGCAAGGCGAAAAGTGGGATTCTGGGTCGAATTCTTGGGATTCTGGGATTTTGGGGCCGTTTTGAAGGAAATGGCTGGGACGGCTGAGACTTGCCTGAAAATGCATATTTCCAGCCGCTACTGCGGTACGAGCGCTAGGTGGGCTGCCCGTCCGGACGGACGACTCAACCTCTCTGGACGTAGTGCTGACCCATCAACATGTCGCCCTAGTGTTAGGTCGCGACCCCTACTGCCCTTGAGGAGTACCGTGGCATACGATTTGGAAAACAAACTTGTAGTTGGTGTTGCCTCAAGTGCACTCTTTGACCTCTCAGAATCCGACGCAGTGTTCCGCGAATACGGTGAAAGCCGGTATCGGGAGTATCAGGAACAGCAGATTGCCGACCCCCTAGAGCCTGGTGTCGCGTTTCCTTTCATCAAGAGATTGCTATCGCTAAACGATCTTTCGCCCGAGCAGCCGCTGGTGGAAGTCATAGTCCTGTCACGTAACGACCCAGAGACAGGTCTGCGCGTCATGCGCTCTATTGCTCATCACAGTCTGCCGATAACTCGGGCGATCTTCATGCAAGGCCTCTCCCCGTATGCGTACATGGGTGCGCTAAATATGTCGCTGTTCCTCTCCCAGAGTCTCGAGGACGTCCGGGTCGCACTAGACATGGGCTTCGCGGCCGGTCAAGTCCTCGGCTCGCCTGCCGCAGGCCCAGAGGAAACTGATCTTCGGGTCGCTTTCGACTTCGACGGCGTCCTCGCTGACGACTCCTCGGAGCGTGTTATGCAGTCGGAGGGACTGCCCGGCTTCCACGCTCACGAGACCGAACACCTAGACGATCCGCTTCCGGAGGGGAAGCTGTCAGACTTCCTCCGCGGAATCAACCGCATCCAGGATGTCGAGGATGCACGAACCGCCGAAGACCCCGACTACAACCGGCGCGTGCACGTTTCAATCGTCACTGCGCGCAATGCGCCGTCACACGAGCGGGTGGTAAGGACGCTCCAATCGTGGGGCGTCCGCGTGAACAACGCATTCTTCTTGGGCGGTATCGAGAAAGCCAAGGTACTACGAGTACTCAGGCCACACATCTTCTTCGACGACCAGCTAGGCCACCTGACAAGCGCAGCGGACGAAATACCCAGCGTGCACGTGCCATTCGGCGTGGTCAACGAGCCGATCGGACCATAACAATTCAACGGGTTCCTGCTGACTGGCAACTAAGACGCGTACCAATGTTCGACCAATTGAAGGGACCACCTGCAACGGAGTCGGCCTGCCTGGCGGCGCGTACCCCTAGCTCAGTTCCCGCGGTACGACTCTCTCGCGAAGCGAACCGCAATCCCCGACCAGATCCCACGTCCGATTAGCGTGGATTTGTAGAGCAACTACTCAGCAGGGCGGAGATGGCCTCGATATTAGGGGGCTCCAGGACCCAATTCTCGT
Organism: Dietzia sp. NPDC055343; assembly: GCF_053645265.1. NCBI lineage: Bacteria > Bacillati > Actinomycetota > Actinomycetes > Mycobacteriales > Dietziaceae > Dietzia > Dietzia sp. NPDC055343. The sequence goes on from NZ_JBSHMJ010000012.1 coordinate 85,863, forward strand.
TAATGTGTACCCCAACGCGACGCTGGGTGGGAGTCGCCGCCGATCCTCCCTGCTCTGCAGGGCTTGACATCTCGTGAACGCAGTACCATTTCATCGACGGCCCCTGGACCTGACGCGATTGTCCGACGATTCATTGTTTCGGTCTTATTAATCTGACCCCCGCGCAGATTAGAGCTGCGCACACAACAATTATCGCCAAGGCCAATCCAGCAGCCCCCGCATCATCGGCATCGATAAGGCGCCGACCAGCAACAAAGAGTCCAATTCCAAAACCTACAACCAGAGTAGTCCCACATCCCACACGGAGGCAACCTTCTGCGTCCTCGTCCTGTTTTTTCTTCAGCGCTGCTTGTTCCTGGGATCTTCTAGCTTCGAGATTTCGCTGCGATTCGGCACTCCTCGCGTTTCCGCCCAAGCTCAGAGGCGCGCTGGAGCCAGCCGAACCCCGGGGGGCGAGAGGCCTCTTGGGCTGACTGATTTGAACAGTCCGCGTTGGAGCGCTCCTGCGATCTCGCGCACTAGAAATGTAGTCCTCCGCAGAGGAATTAACCGCAGACACCTTCCCTAGCGGGTCGTAGGTGAAAAGAGAAATTCCACATTGGTTAGCGTATTCAACCGCGTGACCCGAATAGCCAGACGCAGAGAAGAACAGCAGTGCCCGGTTGTCCACCGCACCTCGGGCACCATAAAGCCGTTGAAGGTCGGGGCGGCTTGTAACTGCGCCCTGCCACTTGACTTGGGCAATGGCTCTTCTCGATTGGACATCGATGCCGGCGTCGGCGCTGCCGCCTGTAATTTCGGCGTCGGCGAACCCGAACTCGCGCATCCTGGCGGCAGCATTTTCCTCGGCTGCGGTCGGGCTAGTTATGTACTGCATCACCAACTTATATCTGAACCGGTGCGTGGTCGTTCACAACTGGCCTCGATTACGCTTCGTCGAGCTCGATCTAGCGACCTGTACCCCAACAGGACAGCTCGAGATCGGGCCCCTAGCTCGTAGCGTCCAGCTCCACTACACCTCGATGAATCTCTATCTGCACTAAGAGCGGCCCGTTGATAGCGGTCGGCCTACTCGTCGCCGACAGGTTTGAGCTGGTCCACCTTCTCGAAGAGGCTATCGAGGCTTGGGTTCAACTCGACCAGTGCGCCAATCGCCGCGATGGTTTGAAGTGTCTCCTGTGCCTGGGCGATCGTTACGACCCAGTGCTCCCGAGCTGCGAGCCATTCGGAAAGCACGTTGTACCCACTGACCTTGTACTCCCACGCTCCGGTGGGGATGCCGGTGATGGTTCGGCCATTCGCGAACCGCAGAACGCAACCGTGCAGCACCGCTGGACCGAGTTGTCCATTCCCCGCTGCCTCCCACTTCAAACCTGTTGTGCGCACTTCGCGCCTCCAGGCGGCGCGAACTTGCCGACCAAGGGCGAGGGCCTCCTGAGCAATGTTTTGGTCCTCAATGAGCGGGACGCGAGGAGAGACCGCTTCGAGCTCGGGCCAGTATCGCTTCGAGTACAGCGGGGCGGAAAGTAGCGCCAGCACGTAGTCATACGTGTCTTGAGCAAGGTTGGAGGAGCCCAGGAATACCGATTCCGCCCACTCAAGGGTACTGTCCTCGAAGCCGCATCGACGACCGTTGACCACCGTGTGCCCGTCGTCAGGACGCCCGTCTCCGGGAAGCCACAGTGGAAACACCGCCGTGCCTCCGGCCTTGCCACGAAAACTGTGTTGCTCTGGGATGAGGTCGGAGTGAATGACTAAGGGTCCGGCGCCGAAATCTCTAGGGAGTGAGATTAAGGTCGGGATTTCTGCGTCGGCATAAATGCGATGAAGGTCCTCTCGGTACCAGTCGATCCACGCGGGGTCGTCATAAACGTGGCGGAAGTCGAGCGGACGGTAGAGCGCTTTTCTAACCTTGCGAGGATCCAGCGACTCCTTGCGCGGGACCTTCTTGTTAGACCTGGTTGAGGCAGCAGTCGCCCAAGCAGCGCGGCGCTGTGCCTCAGAAAGCTGGCTCCAGCGACCTAGGGCCCCAGATCGCACCGGAGAAGCGGACGGCCGTGTTCGTGTTTCCGCGTAGACCTCGTCGGGATCTACGGCCCAAGGCGAATACTCTTTTGTGTCTCGAGCTGACTGAATCCCTGTGTACGGCTCGAACCAAAAGAGGTCGGGAAGGGATGGCGCTACCTTCAACTCAGGAGACCAGTTCACGGGGAGGAAGTAGTTGTCCCCGTGAACTTCGTCAAACAAGGAATCGTCAAAAGGCTCAGCTAGCAAGTCGAGCTTCGTGGGCTTGTTTCCCGTGATTCGTCGATACTTCACGACTGGCTCGCCCACATAATCGCGGTCAAAGACCAGCCAGGTTATCGCTGCGCCGGTCTGAATGGCGAAGACGTTGGAATCCCCGCCAGCGAACGACTTGGCTCCGGCTCCTCCACGTGCGTCTCCCCCAAGGTCACAGACCCAGACTTCTTTGACCCCACGCCGGACCAGCGTACGAAGGCCCACCAGGCTGGGGCCGACCACCCAAGTTCGGTTCGTTACGAACGCTACGATCCCGTGGTTCTTGGTGGTGTCGACGATTGGCGACTGCACGGTCTCCCGTCGGTCGTCGGGGCTCCGAAGGACCCACAGGGCCCACGCCCAGAATGCGACGTAGAGATCTCTTGCGGACTTTAGATCGGCGCGTTTGTCAGCTGGGGTCGCGTCGACGACTTGCTGCATCAGCGCATCGGCGAAGACGTCCCACCCGCCTTCTGACTTTTTCACTCTCTCCCATGGCGGGTTCCCGAGCACAACGAGTATCTCCTCGCCGGTCTTCACCCAGTCAGCGCGTTCACGCTCGGCCAGTATCTCATCACCCGCTGGACCGAACCCTGACAGCGGCAGCTCGCCTGATTCCGGCGTGGCAAGAGTGTCGGCCAGGTAGATGGGAAGTCGGGTCGTTGGGGAGGCCCCGTGTGCGGACAGCAAGGCTTCCAGCCGTTGATGAGCGATGGTGTAGGGCCCTGGGAACAACTCGAACGCTGACGTTCGTTCGGTCAGGACCTCCTTGACCACTTGATCAGTCGGGAGTCCGGCCTTTTCCGCTTCGAGCGCCACCTCGTTCGCGAGCCCCAGCAGAAATGTCCCGGTGCCCGTGGCCGGATCCAGAAACCGGGCGGCCTCGTCCAAGATGCCTGCGCGTTTTCCTAGAGAGCTACGCAGGAGCTCATCGGTTCCAGAGACGATCTGCTGCACGACTTCTACAGGCGTGTAGTAAACACCATTCGCCTCACGGGCCGCTTGGTCGTACTTCCGAAAAAACGGCTCGTACGCATGAACTATCGGATCAGGAAGATACTTCCTTCGGCGACTCGATTGTCCCCCGATCTCGAAAAGGTCCAAGGGGATAAGGTTGACCGTTCGACATAATTCGGCCCGTCCGGTTTTAGAGTGCGTTGATTCGGTTCTGGAGCTGGCCGGAGTGGATGAGTGATCGCAAGATGTAGTGCTTGAGGTTGCGGAAGCCGAGGGCGATTCCGCGGAGGTGCTCGAGGCGGCCGTTGATGGCTTCGACGGGGCCGTTGGAAGCCCGGGTGTCGAAGTAGGCGAGGATCTCGCGGTGCCGCTTCCAGAGTGAGCGGCCCAGCTGGGCGAGTTCGGGCAGTTCCTTCGGTACTCCGGTCCGGATGGAGCGCAGGAGCTTGTACATCGCGATCTTGCCCTCCCGCTTACCGGATGCCTCGTAGGCGTCGATGAGCCGCTGGTAGACGTCGTAGGTGACCTCCACTGCCACGTGTGCATCATGAGCGGTGAAGGCTTGGAACAGTCGAACCTTCTGCTTGTCGGTGAGCAGCTCGGCGCGCGTGTTCAAGGCCCGGCGGATCCCGTACAGAGGGTCGCCGGTGCGGCCGCGGTGCCCCGTGGTGGCCTGCTGCACTCGCTGGCGGCACACGGTCAGCTTGTCCGAAGCGAGGTGTACGACGTGGAACGGATCCATGACGGTGCGAGCGGCGGGGACGGCCTTGGCGGCGGCGGTGTGGTATCCGGCGAACCCGTCCATGGTCACCACCTTGATCCGATCTCGAAATACCTGGTCGCGGGCGTCGAGCCAGTCGGTGAGGACCTTCGCCGAGCGGCCCGGGACCATGTCCAGCAGCCGGGCCGGCCCGGTGCCGTCGACCACCGGGGTGAGGTCGACCAGAACGGTGACGAACGAAGAGGAGCCGTCGCCGCGAACGTGCTTCCACTTGTGCTCATCGACCCCGAGAACGCGGACCCCGTCGAGGTGGCCGGGCTGGTCGTAGACCATGGTGCGGATCTTCGAGACCGCTAGGTCGTTGACCAGATCCCAGCCCAGCCCGAGAGCCTTGGCCACCGCGGAGACGCTAGTGCGGTCGATCGCCAGACGCTGCAGAATCCAGCGGCTGCACCGGAGGGTGGTCTTGGCCCGCGGCTCGGCCAACGCCGGCATCCGCTGCTGGAAAATCCTGGTGCTGCAGGCATTGTTGTCGCAGGTGAAGCGCGGTACCCGCACATGCAGCCTCGTGGGGTGACCCACGATCGGCAGATCAGTGACCTTCCGCTCGACATGATCCCGCATCCGGCCCGCCATCCCGCACTCCGCGCAGACCGGGTCCAGTGTGACCGGTGCGCAGAACAGGTGCGTGAACTCGCCGGCCACGGCGGCGTCGGTGATCGTCACCCCAAGCTCGACGGTGCGGCAGATGGTGTCGGCAAGCAGGCTGGCGGTAGCGTTCAAAGCGGGTCCTGGGGTGTTCGATGCGAGGCGTGAGAACCTGCATCTTCACACGCCCCAGGACCCCTACATCTTGTGCCTCACCGCATCACCGGAGCATCCCCGCTACGCACTCCGGATCCGGAAGGGCCCATAATTCTTCAAGCAGGGACTCAAGGGTCGGTATGCGAGATTGCGGAGACCACAGGATCGCAAGACACTGGGATAACAGTGGATGAAGTCCGACTTTCAGTCCGACCTGATGCTGCAAGCTGATCGTTGCACCAGATTCGAGCCGCCAGAGCAATGCGCCGAACGCTGCAATCTGAACATAGGAATCCACGAACTTTTCCCAGGTGAACGGCTGACCGTTTCGGTAAAGCAGCGCCTGGAAATCTGCGCGAAGCTGGTTCAAATGTGCGCCTGCACCTGACGGCCCCACTTCGCTGAGCGCGAGCTTCAACGCCTTGGCCCTTGAGGCCAGCGCACTAACAGCCGTGTCGGTCGTCTCGTAGGATCCCAGCTTAAAGGTCAAAAACAAGGAAAGGAGAGTTTGCAGCTCGTCGATCCTGCCCGAGTCGATCATGGGGATAGTGTCGGCGGTGAACAGCTGCGAATCGAACGTAACGGTCCTTATCTTCCTGGAGTCCTGATAGAGCTCCCACTGCCACCCGTTCGTCAGAATGATGTTGTGCAGGCCGGCCACGAACAACTCTCGCTGCCTCTTGTCGTGGCCCTTCAAGGACCGAAGGTCCTTGCCAACTACGGCCTTAAACTCAACCCAGCCGAGTAGCCCCTCGGGCGCATCAACGCGGAAGTCAGGAACGCCAAAACCTGTGCTTGTTTGCTGCGAAAGGTGAAGAGTGTGCACGCTCTCACCGGAAAACGCTTTCGTGAGGAAGTTGTCCAGCTTCCCGGTGACGCTCAGCTCGAAAGACGCTCCAGCAACCCCAGCGTTGTCCGGCATTCGGCTACAAAGTGATCAAACAGAGCTGCCAAGTCTCCCAGCGACACTTCGACTCCTTCTGCCGCAAGCGGCACCACGCTGTAGGAAGCTTCCTCACCCGCAACAGTGCCACCTGCAAGATCCCCAGCCTCGTCGGCCGCGCCGAAGGGTGCTCGAATCAGAAGGCCCCGCGGGCAAGGTCGTTGGTCCACGACAGATGTGCCGATAGTGTCGCTTCTGGCAAGTTGGCAGGTCAACAGGGTTCGGTGATCTCAACGGCCGACGCAGAGACCGACGCGCCAGGCGCAAGGACGTTTACCATCGGCAAGCATGGCCCATGCCGCAACTGCCCGTAACCAGCTGCACGTCTCTGTGATCACGCCGGCTCACAAGGCGGTGGCGTTTTTTACCGGCGACGACAGGGTCGATCTGGACGATGTCGACTGGGTTCTTCCCCAGGGGTGCGTCCCCGGTGATGAGGTCTTCCACGTCACCGGATCGGCGAGGCCGGCCATCGTCGAATGGGACCTCATCATTGACGGGCCGCACAGTCCGGACGGGCTCGATTTCGAGAGCGTCGGGTTCTATCCGGACGGTGTCTCGGTTGCCGCGGTGGAGCGTCGGCTCGGGTGCGCGTTCCCGTCTTTGCCAGGCACGATCGATCCCGACCTGGCGGACAAGGTCCGGGCAGCGGTGCTGAAAGAGGCAGAAGCCCCGACGCCGTGGCGGGAGCTGAGCGGTGAACAGTGCGCCCAGGTGCCCTGGGACTCCGGCGCATACTCGGCATACGGCTGCCCGGTGTGCGAGCGCGAGGAGCTAGATCTGGAGTGGCATGTCACTGGCCGCTCTGACGACGTGTGCAGTGAAATCGCAGTGTGCCGGGACTGCCACGACCGTCTTCACTCCCCTGTCGAACCACAGCTAGCCGACTTGCTGGGAGAAGGCCGGCCACCGTGTCCCTCCTGTTCCGCGGAACACACGATACGGGTGCTGTGGGGGTTTCCCCCCGGCCCGCCTCCGCCGGGGTACGAGACGGCCGGCTGCGTCATCTTCGGCGTGACGCACGAGTTCCGGTGCGGCGAGTGCGGGCTGTCTTGGACCGAGGACGACTCCTACTATCCGCGGGTGCTGGCACCGACCGGCGAAGACCGTGTACGGGCGCGGCTTGCGGGCACCATCATGCGTCCCGAGCTTGAGCATCCGCAGCTACGGCAAAACGGACGACTTGTCATGGGGCGGTATATGGAATCGCCCGACCACGGTGTCAGCCCGGCGTGGGATTCATCTGACAAAACCTCTGTTCTTATCGGCGACGATAGCCAGATCTACAACGTTGCCCCAAGGTCGATACGGGGCCTCGAACCCGGCAACCAGCTTGATGACCTGCAGGAGGACTCAGTGATTGTTGACCACGCCGAGGCGGAACTGTTCGAAGCTTTGGAGGCTGACTGGGGGCAGGTCACACTGGCCAGCCCGTACCTTTCCGAGCCAGTAGCACGGCGCCTGGCCGAACTCGCCGAACGCTCACGGCACGAGTGGTATCTGCTCACCTGCCTTGACGCCCGAGCCGCGGCCAACAGCTATCTGTCCGTCGCGGGCTTACGCAGCCTGCTGGAGGCGGGTGTGATGATCCAGAACTGCCCCCGGCTTCATGCCAAGGCGTACGTGGTGGGCACCTCGTTCGCCATGATCGGGTCGGCCAACCTCACCGGCGCCGGCCTGGGCTCCGCCCAGGCGTCCAACTTGGAGTTGTCGGCGACCGTCCCCCGCTCCGACGTGCCACGAGTGCAGAAGATCCTGGATCAGTGGTGGGACGAGGGCTTCGAGGTCGTGCCGACTGACATCGACCATCTCGAGCGTCAGGCGGCCGCGTTGCCGCCTGACCCGCGCCCCGGCCCGCCCGCACCCCGCCCCCCTGGTGACCTGGACGCTGTCGTAGAGCATCTGCTTAAGGAGGCCCGCCGAGACAACGTCGGGCTGTGGATCAAGACGCTCGATGGCACTCCGGACCCGGATGACTGGATCTCTGGTGGATGGTTTTCCTCCGGCAGGAAACCAGCATGCGTACCCGGCGACTTGGTCCTTCTCTACTCCAAGAAGGAACACGGATGCGTCGCCGCAGTGGAAATTGCCGAAAGCGCGGTGAACGATCCCGATCTGGTTGCCGAGCATGAAGGAGAAGACGCCGGACAACAATGGCCCTGGGTCAACCATGCTCTGCCCCGGTTTATGCCCTACGACCCCGTCGCAGTCACCCCTCGCGACCTGAACATTAAGCCCCAAGGACTGCAGGGAGGACCAAAAAAGCTCGAGCTTAACCAGTTTGAAACTGGGGTACGGGCGCTGGCAGTCGGCTGCCAGCGCGCCGACGCCAACGGCGAGTTCGTCGGATAGGCAGGCCGCTACCGCGCCGATAAATCGGATTCAGTTAAGTTCGCAGGTTAAAATAGTGGCAAGGATCCAACAACGCCTTCGCACCGTTCAATCTCCGGCTGGAACATCGAGGATTGAGAGAGCTGTAATGACCCACCGTTGCGCCTACAGTTCCAATCGCAGAGGCGGATCAAGCCGTAGTCGGCCAGTCTCCGGCGTCGGCGTGTGAAGCTCTAGCTGGTGTTCTTGGCCTTTGCCTAGAGTCGCGAGTTTCCTCGCGTCCACTGAACAGCCAGACAGTTCTGGGAGCCTGTCGATGGAAACGAGCAGCTCGGGCACTCTTTCCGCAGGCATGGGACCGATCACTGCGCGACCAGTTGTGCCGCGGTGTTCAATCCTTAGTAAGACCCATCGAAGGGTGGAGCTAGATTCAGAACGTCTCCACCGCTTCAGAATTTTTGCCGGAAGTTTCAGGGCATCTAGCGTTAGGACAAAGCTGTCAGGGACTGACTTAGTCGCTGAGAGATTCTCCCATCGCACGATCGTCGGTTTTGAATTCCGGTGGGCTGCCCCGGCTCCAGAAGGAGTGTCGTGGCCGCGGATTGGCTGCCTTGCTAGCGTGGGGAGATCAGATCCGACTGCGGCAATCCATCCCGTTTCGGGAAATAGTGCGAACTGCAGGAGCTTGATTTTGAGAGTGCGTCCGTACTCGATTGCTCCGGCGGTGTATCCGGCTTGAGAAAAGTAGACTCTGTCGCTCTTGGTGTGTCCGTGGACGGCTCCAATGAATGCCTGCAAGCTCGGCGTACCCACAGGTTCGCTATGCCACTTGACCTGAGCAACTACGGTGTCGCCCAGTATGTCGATACCGCCGTCCCGGGCGCTAGCAGTAGCTGTGACGCCGGTATAGCCGAGCCGCGTCAGAAATCCAGCGGCATGCAGTTCGGCTTGTCGATGCAGGGGAACTTTCACGTCAGGCAATGTCTACGTTCCCCTTCATGCCAGTATACGCATCGACCCTAACCCAGCCCCCGGACAACCAGGGCCGCACATGGAGGGTAGCTGACATCATGCCTTCTCCCGGAGCGAGTTGCTGTGTAGTCACTTACTGGCTGCCGAAGTAGCGCTACTCTCCGGCACTGGAGACAGTTCCGGCAATGTGGCCTTCTGACAATCCGCGGTCAGATCGGTTCACCACCTAGCTGCCCCGGAAAGACCGCCACCCCGCCGAAAGTGCGTAGTGGACTGTGTTTGAGCTGCGCCCTGTTCCCCGCGTTCTTCGAACAGGGCTGCAGAACTGGTGAAGGCTCGAGCCCAGGCCATGGACCGCGAACGAGAACGAGGATGCGATGTTCAATCTCGACTACGAACCGATGACTGTCACGAGGAACGTTTCTGGAGAAGTCGTCAGCCACGAGGTCCAGGCTCTCGACTCCACTACACAGCACGGTGAACCGATGTTGTTGCTACCCCTCAACGCGGACGTTGAGGAAGGCGACTTGGTCGACATTCCGCGGCCCAGTGGCCGGCTCAAACGGGTGCGACTCACCCAGGTCGATCACTTGGACCCCACCCGTCTCGGTATGGGCATGGGGCGTGACCTCTCCCATACTGAGGTGCGATACGAACTCGCGCCTGACGCCGTCGTGCTAAAGCCGCGACCGGTCGACCTGCCAGGTTTGCACCCGCACGTATCTGCTGCGGCGGGGAGTAAGTACGCCGTCGGCCACTACGGTGACGCCGTATTCGCCGCATTCCGGGCAGTCGACTTAAGGGTGCAGCGATTGTCGGGCATCAACGACACCGGACGCGGCCTGATGGGAGTCGCGTTCAAGTCCGGTGCACCCGTGTTGGACGTAACGAGCGACGGCGTGAATAGCCAGACTCACGAGGCGGAGAGCGACGGTTACCGGTTCCTTTTCATGGGTGCGATGGCAGCGCTGCGCAACGCCCAAGGGCACGAAGAACTGTCGATTGCCGCGGACGAAGCGATGGAACAGCTAGCTTTCGCGAGCTTGCTCATGCGCCGTCTCGATCTGGCGGAGGCACGTCTCGCGTGACAGTAAGGTTCTCGGGAGGGCCTCGGCGACACATGTCGCCGGGTAGGCCATTCTCCAAGCGCTCCAGCTCCGTCTGGCGTCACCGAGTCCCCCTTTGCCGCACTACGACGCGGGAAGGCGGCAGGGCTTCCTGACCTGGGTTGAGGCACGTCATAGCCGTCACTGCGCCGATAAGACGCGTTCAGTGTCAGGTCTATCGATTCGAGTTTGTCGCCGATGTGACGCACAGCGCAATCTGGGGGCTGTACCGGTGAGTAGCTTGGACGATTTCAAGGTGTAGGTGAGGTCCGAGCCGGGGCCGCCTCGCCTGACGGGGTGCGTGGGGTTCGCTATCGTCTCTTGATCGGGGGCGGCTCCAGTAGTGACTTGTCTGGTGGCACGGCATCGGGGCCGGCGACGCGTTGTAGGTCCGCTAGGTAGGGGCGGGCTATGGCGGCGAGTTCGCGACCAGCAGGGGTGAGTTCTCGTCGATGGTGACGGCGGCGGATGAACAGCTCGTCCCCGAGGGCGGATTCGATTCGGGTGGTTTCACGGGCTATCTGATAGTTGGAGAGACCGAGAGCGGTGCAGGCCTCTTTGGCAGAGAGGTGATGGGTGAGGACGAATCGGTAGATCCGCAGGGCGAGATGGTGCTCGCCTGCCAGGGCAAGGTGGATGAGCTCTTCGAGGTCGCCAGCTGTGGAGGCGGCGATCTGGATTGACAAGCTGGAGCGTCGAAGATCCGTACGACCCGGGTCCGTCAAGAAGTGAGTTCGATGGCCGTTCTGCGACCAGCCCTGGGACGTGGGGTCCCATGCCAGGTCGTAGGCGACGGGTTCCCCGATGCGATGTCGTAGCAGGAGCCGTTCGGCGACTTCGCCGGCTGTTCGTTGAAGTTCCGGGTGCATCTCCTGGACGAACCGGCGGTAGTCGTAAGCGGCAGGTCCATATAGCAGTTGCGCTGCTCGTGTGACGAAAGGGTCGTAGCCAGTAAGCAGTTGCCACACGTAGCGGTTGATTTTCCATGTGAAGGCTTCGGTCTTGTAGTGGCCTCCGGCTCGAGCCAGGCGACGCAGGCGCGTCGATCCGAGTCCGCTTACGTCTGGACCCAGGTGCGCGGGTGTAGGGAACAGACGTCGGCGACGACGGTAGTCGATGGGCGGCGGAAAGGCCCTGATGTGGTCATGTAGATCAGCTAGGTATTCGACTGCTTCGGTGCCGACCTCGTTGGAGACGAGGTGGTTCAGGGAAGGGGCGTGAGGAACGAATCGGTGACAACTGATCGTTAGTGCCGGGAGGCGCTGGCGGGGAGGATGTCATCATGCCCGGTCCCTATCCCAGAGAGT
>NZ_JBSHMJ010000013.1:0-60800 GCF_053645265.1 Dietzia sp. NPDC055343
GCGGACACCCTGACCGCCCCGGCCCCCGACGGCGGGCCCGGCGTCACCCTCGACGTGGAGACCTACGACATCACCGGCTCCGGCGAGCTGACCGTCGATCTCCGGGCGGCGCTGCCGGTCGACGGAAAGACCGAGTCCTCGACGAGAGCCGTGTACGTCGACCCCGAGACGGGGCAACGTACGACCTTCGACGAGAACTCGGTCCTGGAGTTCCGCAGCGTCGGCTGATCAGGCCGCCGCGCAGGTGGCCGGCGGCTCGAGGCCGGCGTTGGTGATCAGCGCGCAGGCGAAGGACTTCTGGAGCATCCAGTTGCCGCCCTGCTTGATGAACTGGGCCTGGACGTTGATGGGCTCCTGGCCGGGCTGGTTGATCACGGCGTTGGCGATGAGGGTGCCGGGGATATCGCCCTCGGCGACGCCCGTGATCACCACGGAGGCGCCCTGCTGCTCCTTGAGGGCCGCGATCTGGTCGAAGATCTCGGGCGCCTCGGCGCCACCCTCGACCAGGTTGACCTTCTCCTCCACCGGGACGTTCGGATCCGAGGCCTGGTCGAGTAGCACGGTGAGCTCCTCGGCGGTGGGGACCGCCGCCGCCTGCTGTGAGCTCGTGGTGGGTGCCGGGGCGGTCTCCCGGCCGCCGTTGTCGTCACCACCGCAGGCGGCCAGACCGCCCAGGGCGAAAGCGGACAGGGAGACTGCGGCGATGGTCCGTCGAAGACTCACGCGGGGTCCTTTCGTCGAATGTGCGGTTCCGGGTGGACGCTCCGGGCCCGGTGCGGTCCGAGGACCGCGTCACCGGCCCAACGAACACGGAGGTGCCATTGTTCCATCGACAGCGGCCCGGGTGGTTGACGACGGGCCGTGCGACCACCACTGTGGACCGGGTGAACAGCGCCGAGACCAGCACAGATGCCCCCCATGTCGTGATCTGCACCACGGGTGGCACGATCACGGCGTCGACAGCCGCTGACGGCGCGGTCGTCGCCGGGGAGTCGGACGCCGCCACCGAGGCGATGCTCGACGAGCTCCGGGCCGTACTCCCGGGCGGGATCCGGGTGAGCGCGCGACCCGTTCTGGACGGCGACTCGTCGACGTTCGGCCCCGCCGAGTGGGACCTCCTCGTCGCCGCCGTCACCGATGTCCTGGCCGACCCGTCGGTGACCGGGGTGGTGGTCTCCCACGGCACCGACTCGCTGGAGGAATCGGCGATCGCGCTGGATCTCCACCACAGCGATCCCCGCCCCGTGACGCTGACCGGGGCGCAGCTCCCCGCCGATCATCCGGAGGCCGACGGCCCCGCCAACCTGCTCGACGCCGTCCTCCTCGCCGCCGATCCGGTCTCCCGCGGGCTCGGGGTGCTGGTGGTGCTCGGGCGCGCGATCCTGCAGGCCCGGGGGGTGCGCAAGTGGCACACCACCGACCCCGTCGCCTTCGCGCGCAACTCCCCCGAGCAGCCGGTCGAGGACCTGCCGCCCGAGCTCGAGCGCCCGGTGCTCGACGGGCGCGCCCGGTTCGCCGACGTCCGGGTCGACGTGGTGGCCTGCCCGCCCGGGTCAGACGCCGCCGCGCTCCGGGCGTGCGTGGATGCCGGGGCCCGCGGGCTCGTCCTCGAGGGCTCGGGTTCCGGAAACCTGCCCCCGCTCGTGGCGGATGCGGTCGCGGAGCTGACGGACGACCGGCCCGAAATCGTGGTGGTGGCCGGCACCCGCGTTCCGCGGGGGGAGGCGACAGCCACCTACGGCGGGCGCGGCGGCGGTGCCGAACTCGCGAGCCGGGGCGTCCTCTCCGCCGGCTACCTGCGATCGGGACAGGCCCGGGTCCTGCTCGCCGCGCTCCTCAGCGTCACCGAGGCCGGCGACGCCACTTCCGATGGCGAGCGCGCCGCTGCCGCGACCGCGGTGCGGCGGCAGTGGTCCCGGTACCACCTCTACAGCTGACAAGAGCACCGGGCGCGCACCTCGGGACCGCGCGCGACGGAGCGGGACGAAGGCCGCGAGCGGCACGATCGGGCAGACCGGTCGGACGCCGGTCACCACCCGAGGGAATCCAGCGGATCAGCGGTCTCGAGGGCGGGATCGTCGTCGGCGAAGGTGCGCATGCGTCCCGGCCCGGTGGCCGCCGTCTCGAACCGCACCGACACCCGGCCGTGGCCCGAGCCCTGCACCCACCCGTGCCCGAACTCGGGATGCCGCACATCCGACCCGGTGCGGAACCGCTCGTCAGAGTCCTGCCGCCACGCACCGATCGTCGGGACCACGCCGACCCAGCCGCCGTTCTCGGCGCCGGCGCCCGCGAGGTCCCGCCCCACCGTGGTGATCCCGTCCGGCTCGGCGTTCTCGTCCAGCGCGCCGCCCGGCTCCTCCCCCGGGTCCGCGCTCTCGGATGTCACGGTGGTGCCCACCCCGACGATGTCGGGCAGCTCGTCGTCGTCGGATCCTGACCCTCCACCCACGCCTCCACCCGCCCGGTGGTCCGGCACGAACTCCTGCTCGAACAACGCGTCCTGATGGAACTGCGTCAGACCCGAGAGCCCCACGCCGAGCAGGCGGATCGCGCCGAACTCGACGGGGTCCGGGGCCAACGCGCGGGCCACCGAGATGATCGTCTCCAGCGACGTGGTGCCCTGCGGCAGCGTGTACGAGCGGGTGATCGACGTGAAATCGGAACGCTTGACCTTGACCGTCACCGTGCGGGCCGCACGCCCATCCGTGAGCAGGCGGCGGTGCGCGCCTTCCGCGGCCCGGCGTACGGCGGCCACCACCTGGCCGGCCGTGGTGAGGTCGGCGGCGAACGTGCTCTCGGCGCTGATCTGCTTGGCCTCGGCCCGCTCCTCGACGGGGCGGTCGTCGTAACCGCGCGCGATGCGGGCGATCGCCGGGCCCACCGTCCGGCCGAGGGCGTGCACGACGTCGTCGTCGTCCATCTCCGCCAGGTCACCGATCGTCGCGATCCCGAACTGCGCGAGCCGCTCCCCCGCCACCGGGCCCACACCCCACAGGCTCCGGGCGGGAAGCGGCCCCAGGACGTCGGCGTGATCGCGGCGCGACACCACCGCGATCCCGTCAGGTTTCGCCAGGTCAGAGGCGATCTTGGCGTACTGCTTGCCGGCCCCCGCACCCACCGACGCCGGTAGCCCTGTGGCCTCGCGGATCGCCGTGCGCAGATCCTGTGCCCAGGCCCGCGTCCGATCGGAGTCCGCGCCGCGGAGCTCCGGGGGTTCGAGGAACGCCTCGTCGACCGACACCTGCTCGACCACCGGGGCGTGCTCGGCGAACACCTCGAACACCCGACGGCTCAGCGCGCGGTACACCGGCATCCGCGGCGGCACGAACACCGCCGACGGACCGACAAGGCGGCGCGCCTGATGCGACGGCATCGCCGACCGGGCACCGAAGGCGCGGGCCTCATACGAGGCACCTGCCACGACGCCGCGGCCGCCGGTACCGCCGACCAGCACCGGCCGACCCCGAAGGGTCGGCCGGGTGAGCTGCTCACAGGACGCGAAGAACGCATCCATGTCCACGTGCAGGACCCACCGGTCCTGCCCCTCACCCACGAGGGAGTCCGATCAGACCCGAGACAGCGTCATCCTGACGCCCTCGGCGAGCTCGATCGGATCCCCGTCGGCCGAATCCAGGGCGTCGACCACCGCGAAGTCGGTGGCCAGCACCTCGCCCGCGATGAGCTGCGCGTGGCGGTCGGCCCACTCGCGTCGCTCTGCCGGGACCGCCATGCGCACCCGGATACGGTCGGAGATGTCGAGGCCCGCCGCACGGCGCGCCTCCTGCAGTTCGCGGATGCGGTCCTTGGCCCACCCCTCTGCCTCCAGCTCCTCCGTCACCGTGAGGTCCAGGACCACCAGGCCCGCGCCCCCGGGGAGCGCGGCGGTGGACTCGGGGTCGGCGGCCACGAGGCGGTGCTCGAACTCGCCCTCCTCCAGCGGGACACCGCCGGCCGTCACCACGCCGTCGACCTCCGTCCAGTCGCCGGCCTTGGCGGCCTTGATACAGGCCTGGACCTGCTTGCCCAGGCGGGGGCCGGCGGCGCGCGCGTTGACCGCGAGCTCCATCCGACCATGTGCGGCGACATCGCTGGTGAGGACGACGTTCTTGACGTTGACCTCATCAGCGATGATCCCGGTGAACGGCTGCAACCGCTCGGCGTCCGGCATGGCCACGGTGAGAGTGTCGAGCGGCAGTCGCACGCGCAGCTGCTTGGCCTTGCGCACCGAGGACACGGTCGAACACACCGCCCGCACGGCCTCCATCGCCTCGACCAGACCCGGGTCGCGGGGCAGCGAGTCCGCGGCCGGCCAGTCCACCAGGTGTACGGACTCCTCGCCCGTCAGCCCGGTCCAGATCACCTCGGACATCAGCGGCAGCAGCGGGGCCGCCAGACGCATGGTGGTCTCGAGCACCGTGTAGAGCGTCTCGAACGCGTCGCGCGAATCCTGACCGCTGGACTCGCCCGCCCAGAAGCGCGAGCGAGAGCGTCGCACGTACCAGTTGGTCAGGGCGTCGGCGAAGAGGCGCAGCTCGTCGCAGGCCGCCGCGATGTCGGTGATGTCCAGGGCCTCGGTCATGGCGTCGCGCGTCGACGCCAGCCGGGACAGGATGTACCGGTCCAACACATGCTGGGAATCGGTCCGCCAGGTCGCGCGCTCGGAGGCGTACAGCTGGAAGAAGCTGTACGAGTTCCACAGCGGCAGCATCGCCTGGCGCACGCCCTCACGGATGCCCTGCTCGGTCACCACCAGATTGCCACCGCGCAGGATCGGCGAGCTCATGAGGAACCAGCGCATGGCGTCGGAGCCGTCCCGCGAGAACACCTCGTTGACGTCCGGGTAGTTGCCCTTGGACTTGCTCATCTTGAGCCCGTCGTTGCCCAGGACGATGCCGTGGGCGGCGACGTGGGTGAACGCGGGGCGGTCGAACAGCGCCGTGGCCAGGACGTGCATGGTGTAGAACCAGCCGCGGGTCTGGCCGTTGTACTCGACGATGAAGTCGCCCGGGAAGTGGGTCTCGAACCACTCCTTGTTCTCGAACGGGTAGTGGACCTGCGCGAACGGCATGGAGCCGGACTCGAACCAGCAGTCGAATACGTCCGCCACGCGGCGCATCGTGGACCTGCCGGTCGGGTCGTCCGGGTTCGGCCGGGTCAGGTTGTCGATGTACGGGCGGTGCAGGTCGGTCGGTCGCACGCCGAAGTCCCGCTCGAGCTCGTCGAGGGAGCCGTAGACGTCCACGCGCGGGTACGCCGGGTCGTCGGACTCCCACACCGGGATGGGCGCGCCCCAGTAGCGGTTGCGGTTGATGTTCCAGTCTCGGGCGCCCTCGAGCCACTTGCCGAACTGCCCGTCGCGCACGTGCTCGGGCATCCAGGTGATCTGCTCGCGGTTGAGCTCGACCATGCGGTCGCGGAACGCGGTCACCCGGACGAACCACGCGGGCAGCGCCATGTAGATGAGCGGTTGTCCGGAGCGCCACGAGTGCGGGTAGGAGTGCTCGATTGTCTCGTGGCGGATCAGACGGCCGGCGGCCCGCAGGTCGCGCGAGATGGGCGCGTTGGCGTCGAAGACCAGCTGCCCCGCGTACGGCGGCACCTCGGAGGTGAACTTGCCGTCCGGGCCGACGGGGATCACCAGTTCGATCCCGGCGGCACTACAGGTCTCCATGTCCTCCTCACCGAACGCGGGGGCCTGGTGGACGATGCCGGTGCCGGACTCGGTGGTCACGTAATCGGCGGCCAAGACCACGTGGGAGTTCGGGTGCCCGGCGAAGAAGTCGAACGGCGGGGTGTACCGCAGGCCCACGAGTTCGGAGCCCTTGACGGTGGCCACGACCTCGGCGTCCTCACCGAACTCGGCCGCGTAGACAGCACGCCGGGCCTCCGCCAGGACGAAGGTGCGGCCGGCGAACTCACCGGTGGCCACGCGGACCACCGAATAGTCGATGTCCGGGTGCACGGCGGCCGCGAGGTTCGACGGCAGGGTCCACGGGGTGGTGGTCCACACCAGCGCCTCGGCGCCGTGGAACGGGCTGTCCTGCGGGGCCTCGAGCGGCAGACCGACGGTGACGGCCGGGTCCTGGCGCATCTTGTAGGCGTCGTCCAGACGGGTCTCCTGGTTGGACAGCGGCGTCTGCTCGTACCAGGAGTACGGCAGCACGCGGAAGCCCTTGTAGATCAGCCCCTTGTCGTACAGCTGCTTGAACGCCCACAGCACGGACTCGGTGAAGTCGATGTCGAGGGTCTTGTAGTCGTTCTCGAAGTCCACCCAACGGGCCTGACGGTGGAC
Source organism: Dietzia sp. NPDC055343 (assembly GCF_053645265.1). Classification (NCBI taxonomy): domain Bacteria; kingdom Bacillati; phylum Actinomycetota; class Actinomycetes; order Mycobacteriales; family Dietziaceae; genus Dietzia; species Dietzia sp. NPDC055343. Next base: position 6,296 of record NZ_JBSHMJ010000013.1, read on the forward strand.
GTACTCCTCCCATTCGTCGGTGTACTGCAGCACCGACTTCTTGCACGCGGCGTTGAACTCGGCCAGACCCATGTCGAGGATCTGCGACTTCTCCGTGATGCCCAGCTGCTTCTCCGCCTCGAGCTCTGCGGGCAGGCCGTGGCAGTCCCAACCGAAGCGGCGGTCGACCTTGTAGCCACGCATGGTGCGGTAGCGCGGGACGACGTCCTTGACGTACCCGGTGAGCAGGTGGCCGTAATGGGGCAGGCCGTTGGCGAACGGGGGCCCGTCGTAGAAGACGTACTCCTCGGCGTCCGCACGGTTGCGGATGGACTCGCGGAAGGTGTCCCGGTCGTCCCAGCGGGCAAGGACCGTCTCTTCGAGCGCGGGGAACGACGGCGACTTCGCCATGCCGCCGCCGGTCAGGTCAAGGATCGGGTACGCGCTACCGGTGACGGCGGTTCCGGGGCTCTCGGCATCCGGGGTCGCGGATTCGGTACTCATCTGGGCGGGACTCCTCGCGTACGGGGCCCGCACGAGTTCGCATCCGTGGGGCCGTCAGACCTGCGCTCGGGGACGATCCGGGTGCGACCAGCGCACCCGTCCGCGGTACCACCCCGTTTGACGACGACGACGCGACGCCCACTCGTGGGTCAGGCTGTGACGGGCCTTCCCGTTCGGTTCTACTGAGCCGTCCCGGAACAGGATCGGCCGTTCTTCCGAGCGCTCCCCGGTGATGGCCGGATCAGTGCGCGTCCGGATCGAGGCCGGATAGTTCCAGATCCTACCCGTCGGCGTTGGTGTCCGCCTCTTCCGCGTCAGCGGTCGGCGCTTCATCACGACCGCCGCGGCCACGGATCAGGTCGACCAGCAGGAGGAGCAGACCGATCCCACCGACCGCGATGCATGCCCACGCCCACCCGATGTTGCCGGTGGCGACCGCCGCGACGAGGAATGCGAACCCGAGGATCGTCAGTCCGAGTGCGGCGACGAGCATCGTTCCTCCTGGTGCATTGTGGAGCGGGTGTCGGTGGCGGGGACGACGACACCTACCGGCGGTCGTCCACTGCCCTCGAATATACGTCGACCCCCGCACCCTGGGCAGGGGCGGGGGCCGAGGCCTCAGATCACCGGCCGGTCAGCGCGGTGCCCGGATTCCTACTTGCTGTCCTTGTCGGACGCGGAGCTGACGTCACCGGGCGTTGCCGGGGCGGCGGAACCGCTCTTACCCAGCTCATTGAGCTGGTTCTCGAGGTAGCTGGTGAGCCGGCTGCGGTAGTCCTTCTCGAAGGTGCGGAGCTGGTCGATCCGACCCTCGAGCACGCCGCGCTGCTGGTTGATCGTGGCCATGATCTCGGTGTGCTTGCGCTCGGCGTCGGCCTGCAGGGCGTCGGCCTTGGCCTGCGCCTCCTTGACCTGCTGCTCGGAGCGGGCCTGGGCGTCCTTGACGATCCCGTCGGACTTGTTCTTGGCCTCGCCGAGGATGCGGTCGGCCTCCTTGCGGGCGTCACGGACCATCTTCTCGGAGTCGGACTTGGCGCTGCCGACCAGACGATCCGACTCGCCGCGGGCCTTGGACATGAGCCCGTCGGACTCCTTCTTGGCCTCGCCGGTGAGACGATCGGCCATCTCCTGCGCCATGGCCAGCACGCGGGCGGCACGCAGGTGGGTGTCGGAGTTGGCCGCGCCCTCGTCTTCCGATCTGCCGAGCGACGGGGTGGCCGCGGCCGGCGTCGCAGCAGGCGTGGGCGCGGGGGCAGCCGGCGCGGCCGGGGCCGCAGCCTGCGGGGCGCTCGGGGCGCCGGAGTCAGCGGAACCCTTGTCGCTCTTGTCGCCGGACTTGCGGGCCTTCTCGAGGTCCTTGCTCAGCTCGTCGACCCGATGACGGAGATCCTCGTTCTCCCCCACGAGTTCCGCGAGCTCCTTCTCGACCAGGTCGAGGAACTGGTCGACCTCGTCCTCGTTATAGCCGCGCTTACCGATCGGCGGCTTGGAGAACGCGACGTTGTGCACATCGGCTGGAGTCAACGGCATGGGATACCCCTCGTGGTCGTCTCGGGTGCCGGTCCGGCGTTTTCGCACCGGACCCACGACATCATTACTACCTTAACGCGTGCCAATCTAGTCACAATCAGCCCGCGCGTCACCATGACCCCGCAGAGACTCAGGCGACGCTGAACATCAGGTACCGCAGGATCACCTGGATCACGATGATGATCACGAACAGTACGAGCACGGAGAGATCCAGCGAGATCTGCCCCAGCCGGACCGGCTTGATCACCTTCCGCAACGCCTTGACCGGCGGATCCGTGAGGGTGAACAGCCACTCCAACAGCACGGCGACGAACCCCTTCGGACTCCAGCTACGGGAGAACGAGGCGATCATCTCGACGACGATCCGGGCCAGCAGCAGATACCAGAAGACCTGGGTGGCGATATAGAGGACCAGCAGGATTTCACGCACGACTCAACCCTACTGTCACCTCGTGGGAACGCGTCGGCCGGCGTCGGTCAGCGACGGAATGCACCGTTGACGGCGTCACGGACCTCGGCCTCGGTGAGGTCCATGCCGGCCGGCTGCAGCAGGAAGGTGCGCTCGCGATCGGCGACCTTCTCCATGCGGCCGTCCAGACCGAAGACGAGCCCGGCGGCGAAGTCGACCATGCGGCGCGCGTCACCGGAGGCCATCGTGGACAGGTCCAGGACCACGGCGCGACCGGCGCGGAAGTGATCACCCAGGCTCTTCCCGTCACCGAAGCCACGGGGACGCTCGACCACGGTCTCGGGCACGGTGACCAGCCCGTCCTCGATGAAGTCCTCCTCGGGGGCGAGGGCGACCGCTCCGCGGGTGGCGGGCACACCGCGCATCGAGGCGCGGGCGCCGGCCTCGGCGGCGTGGTAGCGCCGGGGCCGCGGCGCGACCTCGTCTGCCATGGCCCTGCGGGGGGCGGCGGCCCGATCGTCGATCGGGTCCAACTCCTCGAGGCGGGCACGCGGTGCAGGCTCCTCGGCGTACCGATCCGCGGCGTAGCCGTAATCGTCCCGGCGATCGCGTCCGATCGCGTCCAGGTCATCCATCTCGTGCATCGCGCGAGAGGCCCGGGGGTCGTGGTGCACGGGGCGGTCGTAGTCGTCCAGGTACTCGTCCTCGTACGCCGCGACGGGCGCCATTCCGAAGTACTCCTTGAACCGGGCGATTGCGCTCATCTTCCGGGACCTTCCTGGTAACGGGGTCGTCGCGGGCTAGGCGTCGTGGGAGACGCCTCCCACGAGGTTGGATCTCAAACTACTGGGCGGGGGCCGAGGATCGCCGTTCCGACACGCACGCAGGTCGATCCCGCGGCTATCGCGGCCTCGATGTCTCCGGACATGCCGGCCGAGAACCCGATCGCCCCGGGGTGCGCACGTCGCAGGCCTTCCGCGACTTCCGCGGCATCGGCGAAGTGCGCGGCCGCATCCCCCTCGAGTGGGGGCACCACCATCAGTCCGGAGAGGGTGAGGTGCGCGAGTCCGGCCACGTGGTCGGCGAGCGCGGGCAGGTCCTCTCGCGAGACCCCGCCGCGCGAGGTGTCGCCGTCGAGGCTGAGCTGGAGGAGGACGGGCAGCGGGAGCACGTCATCACGCTCGTCGGCCAGTCGGGCCCGGCCGCGGTCGAGGCCGCCTGCGACCTTCGCCGAGTGCACGGAGTGGACCCGGTCGGCCCACCCGGCGACCGCGGTCGCCTTGTTGGACTGGATGTTTCCCACCATGTTCCACCGCACCGAGGAAGCGAGCCCGGCGTCGGCCGCCGCGAGGTCGGCGACCTTGGCGGCCGCCTCCTGGACCCGGTTCTCCCCCACGTCGCGCACGCCGAGCCGCGCGAGACGGATCACGTCGTCGACGGGATGGAACTTGGTGACGACGACGAGGTCGACCTCGTCCGTCCGGCCGGCAGCCGCCAGGGCGGCGTCGAGTCGTTCGCGGGTGGCGGCCAGTCGGCTCGCCAGTTCTTCTGTCCGGGGGTCAGTCACGACCACCTACCGATACGCCGACGCAGTGCTGCATGGCCCGTAACCTATCGGAATTACCGTCGGCCCGGCCAGACACGGCGGCCCGGCCAGACACCGCTGCCCGAAGCGGTCGCGATCCTGCAGGCGTCGTCGACACCTAGTCGCGCCAGATGACGGAGGCCTGTCGTCCGGTCCGGCCCTGCCGGCGATAGGAGAACAGGGACTCGTCGGCGATCGTGCACCGCGGATCGGAGTCGACCCTGCTCACGCCGAGTCCGGCGAGCTGCCGGGTGATACCCGCCCGGAGGTCGACCCCGGCGGTGCCGCCGACGGTACGGGTCCGACTGCCGGGCAACGCCGCCTCGACCTCGTCGGCGAGTTCGTCCGGGAGTTCGTAGTGCTCCCCCGCCGCGGCGGGGCCGAGCAGGACCGTGATTCGCTCGGCGCGGGCACCGAGGGAGGTCATGGCCCCGATGAGCGCGGGCACGATCCCACCGACGGCACCGACCCGTCCGGCGTGGACCGCACCGATCACACCGGCCTCGGAGTCCGCGGCCAGCACGGGCACGCAGTCCGCGGTGAGCACGGCCAGGGCCAGACCCGGCTTGTCGGTCACCAGACCGTCGGTGGCGGGGACGGGCCCGCCGGTCGCCCGGGTGACGCGGGCGATGCGGGTGCCGTGGACCTGATCCATCCACACGACATCGGAGGCGGGCAGACCGAGGCGGCGTGCGAGCCGCGCCCGGTTCGCCGCGACCGCCGCGGGGGCGTCGCCGACGTGGTCGCCCAGATTGAACGAGTCGAAATCACCGGTGGACGCGCCGCCACGACGGTCGGTGACCACCCGGCGGACGCGTCCGGTGCTGTGAGATGCCACTATCGGCCTCAGTGCCGCATGAACGGCGGGACGTCGATGTCGTCGTCCTCGTCACGCCGGCGGGACGACGGTGCGGGCGAGGACGAGGCCCCGGCCGAGCCGGCGGACGCCGGGTACGACGGCTCCTCGCGACGGCCGCCACCGAGGGGCGTCGAGCCGAGCTCGGAGGCTCCGCCGGTGTCCCCGGAGGCCCCGGGTACCGCATCCTCGTCGTCGAGATGGTGACGTCCGCGGCGCGGCTGGGCACCGCCCGCGGTGATCGGACGCGATCCGCCCTCGAACCCGGCGGCGATGACGGTCACGCGGACCTCGTCTCCCAGCGAGTCGTCCACGACGGTGCCGAAGATGATGTTGGCGTCCGGGTGTGCCTCCTCCTGCACGAGCGAGGCGGCCTCGTTGATCTCGAACAGTCCCAGGTCACTGCCGCCAGCGATGGACATGAGCACGCCCTTGGCGCCCTCCATCGTGGTCTCGAGAAGCGGCGAGTTGATCGCGGCCTCCGCGGCCTTGAACGCGCGACCCTCCCCCCGTGACGAGCCGATTCCCATGAGGGCACTGCCGGCGCCGGACATGACGCCCTTGACGTCGGCGAAGTCGACGTTGATCACGCCCGGGGTGGTGATGAGATCGGTGATGCCCTGGACACCGTTGAGCAGGACCTCGTCGGCGGTCTTGAACGCCTCCATCATCGACACCCCCGCGTCGCCCAGCTGGAGGAGACGGTCGTTCGGGATCACGATGAGCGTGTCGCAGGCCTCGCGCAGCTGATCGATGCCGGAGTCGGCCTGGCCGCCGCGACGCTTGCCCTCGAAGGAGAACGGGCGGGTGACCACACCCACGGTGAGCGCGCCGAGCTTGCGCGCGATCGCCGCCACCACGGGCGCGCCACCCGTGCCGGTGCCGCCACCCTCGCCGGCGGTGACGAAGACCATGTCGGCCCCCTTGAGGACCTCTTCGATCTCGTCCTTGTGGTCCTCTGCGGCCTTACGGCCGACCTCCGGGTCGGCGCCGGCACCGAGCCCGCGGGTGAGCTCACGGCCCACGTCGAGCTTGACGTCGGCGTCCGACATGAGCAGGGCCTGCGCATCGGTGTTCACCGCGATGAACTCGACGCCCTTGAGCCCCTCGTCGATCATGCGGTTGACCGCGTTGACGCCACCGCCGCCGATTCCGACGACCTTGATGACTGCGAGGTAGTTATGCGGTGAGCTCATCGAGGCCCGGCCTTCCTTTGGGGGTGTCGTGCTCGGTTGCGTGCTGTCTCGACGAAAGTTCTGTGAACCTGAAGTCTCACCCTCTAGTTGAGGGTTAAACTTGCTGGTCAGAGGCCTTTTCCGCCGTCGGATCACACGGTAGGGGCAGCAGCCCCGTGCGTCCACGAAGCGCGCGGGCGTGTCGTGTCGACCGGTGCGTGAAGGGGTCGTCCGGCCGGCTAGCGGGAGGTCGGCAGCGCTGGATTGGAGACGTTCCAGGTCTCGCCGGGCTGCTCGAGCACCATCTGCAGGGCGATCGCCTTCTCCTGGTCGCGGCCCGCCGCGCCCCATTCGACGATCCGGCCGTCGCCGAGCGTCAGGACGATCGAGGCCGGGGTGTCCACCTCGACCGCGGTGATCTCCTGTCCGGCCGTGCCCCGGACCGCGTCGAACACGGTCGCCAGGTCACGCACGATCCCCGGCAGGTTGCTCTGCGCCTCCTCGCCCACGGTCAGCAGCGGCGTTCCCGGCGGCGCCTCCCCCTCACCGAAGTCGATGCCCTGGGCGTCCACCAGATGCTGTGCGCCGTCGACGCCCACCACCACCAGGGCGGTCCGCTCGACCAGTTCGATCCGTAGGGCCGACGGGTAGTCGCGCGTCACCGTCACCTGGTCGACCCGGGGGATCCCCGCGACCCGGCGGGCCACCGCGTGGGTGTCCACCTGTAGCAGCGGGGTCCCGGGGGCCACCGCGGCACGCTCCACGACGACCTCCCCGGGGATGGTCTGCGGTCCGTTGACGTTGACCTCGCGCACCGCGAACACCGGGAGGAAGTACATGGCGATGTACGCGATGAGAATGACGACCAGGGCCACACCGAGCCCGATGTAGATGCGGTTGGTCCGGCGACGTCGACGCCGCAGCCGGGCGCGGACGGCCGGATCGGAGTGACGGACACGCTCGTCGGACTCGCGAACGGCGGCCGCGTCCCGGTGGCGGTCGGGGTCGTCGGTCAGCGGGCCCTCCCGTCCGGGATCAGGCCGGTCGACGGGGTCGTCGGTCACCGTCCGGTCCCCCTCACGACCCCTGCCCGGCGCCGGCGACGATGCGCGGGCCGAGCGTGGTGATGTCGCCGGCGCCGAGTGTGAACACCACATCGTCCGGGGCCAGCAGGCCGGTGACGGTGGACAGGGCCTCGTCGAGGTCGGCGGCCCTGTGCACGGGCGCGGTGACGTGACGGGTGATGAGCCCCGCGTCGACGCCGGGCTCGGGCTGCTCCCGGGCGCCGTAGACCTCGAGCACGACCACCTCGTCCGCCAGCGACAGCGCCCGGCCGAACTCCTCCGCGAAGATCCGCGTCCGCGAATACAGGTGGGGCTGGAACACGGCCACGAGGCGTCCGCCGTCTGTCTCGACGATCTCGCGTGCCGCGCCGAGAACCGCGGTCACCTCGGTGGGATGGTGCGCGTAGTCGTCGAAGACGCGCGCCCGGCCGCCGTCCACCCGCGCCTCGCCCTTGGGCTCGAACCGGCGCCCCACTCCCCCGAATCCGGACAGCCCCGCCAGGAAGCCCTCGAGGTCGAATCGGTCGTGACCCGTCACCTCACGTGCGGCCAGCAGTGCGGCGAGTGCGTTGAGCGCCATGTGCTCGCCCGGCGTACCCACGTGCAGTTCGCCCCGGACCTCACCGTCGAGGGTGAGCCCGGCGCGGGCGCCGGTCGAGTCGACCGTGACCGTGTCGAGCGCGGCGGCGACGGGGAGGCCGGTGGCCGGGCCGGTGGCCGGGCCGGTGGTGGTGCGGTATCCCAGTACGCGCACGCCGGCCGCGGCGGCGCGGCGGGCGCGCTCGGCCGCGCCCTCGTCGTCGAGGCACACCACGAGCGCACCTGACGCGGGGATGCGGGCGAGGAAGGTGTCGAACACCTCGAAGTAGGCCTCGGCGGTCCCGAAGTGGTCGAGGTGGTCGGGTTCGGCGTTGGTGAGGATCACCACGTCGGGGTCGTAATGCACCAACGAACCGTCGGACTCGTCGGCCTCGGCGACGAACACCGGGTCCGCGCCGCCCCGGGCGTTGGTACCGAACTGCAAGACCGTTCCGCCCACGGCGAAGGACGGATCCGATCCGGCCGCGGCCATCCCCGCGATGAGCATCGAGGTGGTCGAGGTCTTACCGTGGGTCCCGCACACCATGATCGACCGGCCCGAGCGCGCCAGCTGCCCGAGCACCTGGGAGCGGGTCACCACGGGGATGCCGGCCGCACGGGCCGCGACGAGTTCGGGGTTGTCCGCGGGGATCGCGGCCTTGGAGACCACCACGATCTCGGGGGCCTGCCCCAGCGCGCCGAGCGCGTCACGGTGGTGGCCGACGCGGACCACCGCGCCCCGATCCCCGAGCGAGCGCAGCTCGACCGAGTCGCGCGCATCGCTGCCCGACACCGCCACTCCGTGGTCGAGCAGGATGCGGGCGACGGCGGACATGCCGGCGCCGCCGATCCCGATCATGTGCACGCGGTTCAGGACCGCGGGGACCGCGGCGTGGGCGGCGGGGATGTCGGTCACCGGGCGGCCTTTCCGGCGGCGTCGAGCGCGGCCCGGGCCACGACCTCCGCCGCGTTTCGGGAGCCGCCGCTGACGGCGGCCACGGACATCGCGTCGAGCCGGTCGCGGTCGAGTACGAGCGGCAACACCGTCGCCCGCAGGTAGTCGGGGCTCAGGTCGGTGTCGTCGACCATCAGGGAGCCACCGCCGGCGACGAGGTCCCGCGCGTTCAGCGCCTGCTCGCCGTTGCCGTGGGGCAGCGGGACGAACACGGCGGGCAGCCCGACGGCCGAGACCTCGGCCACGGTGATCGCGCCGGAGCGGCACAGGATGAGGTCGGCGGCGGCGTACGCGAGGTCCATGCGGTCCAGGTACGGCACCGTCACGTACGGCGCGCCGGCTCCGGTCACGGTCGGTGCGTCGTCGACGTTCTTCGGGCCCACCGCGTGGAGCACGCCGACGCCGGCGGCGGAGAACTCCTCCGCGACCGCGGACATCGCCGTGTTGAGCGAGCGGGCGCCCTGGGAACCGCCGACCACCAGCAGGGTCGGTGCGTCCGGGTCGAGGCCGAAGGCCTGACGCGCCTCGGCACGCAGCTCCCGACGGGCGAGATTCGCGACCGACCGTCTGACGGGGTTACCGACCACCCGGGCATCGAGCCCCGAGTCGGTCACGGCCGCGAGCGTCGCCTCGGCGTACCGGGCGCCGAGCTTGTTGGCGATCCCGGCGCGGGCGTTGGCCTCGTGCACGACGATCGGCACCCGCCGGCCGCGACCGGCGAGCGGCCCGGCGGCGAGGTAGACCGGCACGCAGGCGTAGCCGCCGAATCCCACTACGACGTCGGCCTCGGTCCGGCGCAGCATCGCGCGCGCGCCGCGGACGGCCCTGAAGAGCCGCCCGGGCAGCCGGAACAGGTCGCCGTTGACGCGCCGCGGGAGCGGGACCGGGTCCACGAGTTCGAGGGGCACGCCGCGCTGGGGGACGATCTCGGTCTCCAGCCCGCGAGGGGTGCCGACCGCGGTGACACGGGCGGCGGGGTCCAGGACGGTGACGGCCTCGCCCACCGCGAGGGCGGGTTCGATGTGGCCGGCGGTCCCGCCGCCGACCACCAGGACCGAGGGCCCGCGTGTCGTACTCGTATTCATCGCTCCCTACCGCGGTGGATCGGACTTGGTCTGGGGGTCCCCGGGGTCGGCCGGGCGCCGGGGTCGGTGGCACGTCGCGGCTGGCGACGCTCCTCGTCGCGACCGCGCACGGGGCGCGCGTTGCGGCCGGTCATGGCGGTAGCGCCGCGCCGACGGTCGCGGGCGGCGTCGCCGGGGATCGGCATCGTCTCGTACGCCGGCGCCCGCGGCGCGCCGCGGGGTGGCCTGGGCACCGGGGCCGGCTCCGCCACGCGACGGCCGCCCCCGCTCCTGCGCGGCGCCGGGCCGCCGGGCCCGGCGGCCGGCCGGCGGGTCACCGGCTCGCCGTAGCGGCGGGCGCCCTCGCTGGAACGACCGGGGGCCGCCGAGGCGGGTACCGGACGCTCCGGGGTGTAGGGCTGCGGGTCTGGAAGAGAGAATCGACGACGACGGCGACGCTGCGGCGACGAGAGGATCGCGGAGATCGCCTCCGGCTCGTGCCGTGCACAGTTGGCCAGCAGACCGAGTGAGGTCAGGGTGACGACCGCCGAGGTGCCGCCGTTGGAGATGAGCGGCAGCTGCAGGCCGGTCACGGGCAGCAGGCCCACCACGTAGCCGATGTTGATGAACGCCTGCAGGACGATCGTCGCCGTGATGGTGCCTGCGAGCAGCCGACGGAACGGGTCGACCGACCGCATCGCGATCCGCATTCCGGCCCAGCCGAGCGTGAGGTACAGGGAGACCACGACCGCCGCGCCGAACCAGCCGAGCTCCTCGCCGATGATCGCGAAGATGAAGTCGTTCGTCGCCTCGGGCAGGTAGAACCACTTCGCACTGGACTGCCCCAACCCCACGCCGAACAGTCCGCCGTCGGCGAGGGAGAGCATGCCCTGATACGACTGGTAGGCCGCGCCCTGGGGGTTGGAGAAGTCGCCCCGGAGGGTGTCGCTGTAGGTGCGGATCCGCTCGAAGCGGTAGGCGAACGTCACTGCGGACACCGCGAACAGGACGACGCCCAGTGCGATGACCAACAAGAAGTGTCGCGACGGGTACCCGGAGAACCACAGGACGCACAGGAACGCGACGGTCACCGCGGTCGCCATGCCCAGGTCTGGAGCCGCCAGCACCAGACCGGCCACCACCACGAAGCCGACCACCGCCGGGAACAGCAGGTCCAGCCAGTACCCCGTCCGGATGCGCTTGGCGACCACCGAGGACGCCCAGATGATGAACGCGAACTTGGCGATCTCGGCGGGCTGGATGGAGAAGAACCCCAGGTTGATCCAACCGCGCGAGCCGTTGATCTCGGACCCGATGCCCGGGATGAGTACCGCCACGAGCAGGCCGATCGAGACCAGCAGCATCGGCGTCCCCAACCTGCGTAACAGGTCGAAGCGCATCCGCAGCGCCGCCGCGAACCCGACCGAGCCGATGACCACAAACATCGCCTGCCGCAGGAAGATGTCGAACGGGGTGCCGCCGCCGGAGAAGGCGAGCACGTTCGAGCTGGACAGCACCATGCCGAGCCCGATCACGGTGAGCAGTGCCGTGACCACCATGACCACGTGGTACGAGGTCAGCGGAGCACGGTTGATCGCCACCAGCGGCGCGGCGATGCGGCCGAGCAGGTCAGGACGGGCCTCACGGTCATCGACGTCGCCGGTGGGCCTGTTGGCGGCGCGGTCGGCGTCGGTGCCGGGGCGTCGCCCACGGCGAGCGGGGTTCTCCAGTGCCATGCCCTACCTCCCGGCCACGCGGCCCACGGCGAGGACGAAGCTGCGCCCGCGGTGGCCGTAGTCGGTGAACATGTCCATCGACGCGGCTGCGGGGGCGAGCAACACCGTGTCGCCACCTGTGGCCATCCGTGCGGCCTCCGCGACCGCGCGGTCCATCGTCTGCTGCGGCTCGTCGGGAACCGCGACGACGCCATCGTCCCCTGATTCCAGCTGCACGACGGGCACGTCGGGCGCGTGTCGGGCCAATGCCTCCGCGATCCGGCCGCGATCACGGCCGATCAGCACGACACCGCGCAGCACATGCGCGACCTCGGCCACGAGCGGATCGACGTCGGCGCCCTTGAGCAGGCCACCGGCGATCCACACCCGCCGCCCGCCCGCGAGCAGCGACGTGCGCGCCGCGTGGGGGTTGGTGGCCTTCGAGTCGTCCACGTAGTGCACGCCGTCGATCGTCTCGACCGGCGCCGCGCGGTGGGCGCCCACCTCGAACGCACGCAGGGCCGCGGCGACATGCTCCGGACGCGCCCCCACGGACAGCGCCACCGCCGAGGCGGCGAGCGCGTCGAGTACGCCCGCGGGGCCCGCCGGGGACACGTCGGCGGCCGGTAGGAGCGGGACGGGGTCGACGGCCTCGTCGTCGTCACCCCGGTGTGTCCCGAGACATGCGGTGAGGATCCCGTCCGTCACGCCCAGTTCGCCCGGCGCCGGTGCGCCCAGGCGCACCCCGATGTGCGTTGCCGCGGGCGCGTCGGCGAGCAGAAGCGCGGCGATCTCGTCGTCGGCGCCGGCGATCGCCACGCGACCGGTGAGGACCTGCGCCTTGGCCGCGGCGTAGGCCGCCATCGACCCGTGCCAGTCCAGATGGTCCTCGGCCACGTTGAGCACCACGCCCACGTCCGGGCGGCAACTCGGCGCCCAGTGGAGTTGGAAGCTCGACAGCTCGGCGGCGAGCACGGCCACACGCGGTTCGGCGAGTAGCACGTCGGTCACCGGCAGGCCGATGTTCCCGCACGCGCGGGCGGCCATCCCTGCCTCGAGGCAGATCGCCTCGAGCATCGCGGTGGTGGTGGTCTTGCCGTTGGTTCCGGTCACGGCGAGCCACGTGCGGCGCGGGCCGAACAGCTCCGCGGCGTCGGCACGCCACGCCAGCTCCACGTCTCCCCACACCGGCACCCCCGACTCGGCGGCGGCGACCAACAACGGGGAGTCCGGACGCCACCCGGGGCTGGTCACGACCAGCTCCACGGGGCTCCGCCCGTCGCCGACGGCGAGCAGCTCGGCGGCGCGGTCGAGGTCGACCCCCGCGCACGTCACGCCCTCGGGCAGCGCCGCGCGAAGGCGCTCGATCGCCTCGGGCCGTGAATCGGCGACCACCGGGTCGGCACCCAGGGCGTCGAGGATCCGCACCGCACCGGGTCCGGACACACCGGCGCCCAGCACCAGCACCCGGGCGCCGGTCAGCGCGCGCACATCGATCTCGGCCACGGCCGTCATCTCCCCGACACCCCTCACACCGACGCCGCGAGCCAGTCGCCGTAGAACAGTGCGATCGCCAGGCCGCACGAGATCGCGACCAGGAGCCAGAACCGGATGGTCACCGTGGTCTCGGCCCATCCACCGTTCTCGAAGTGGTGGTGGATGGGGGTCATGCGGAACGGTCGGCGCCCCGTGGTCCGGAACGCGATCACCTGGATGAGGACCGAGACGAACTCGATGACGAACACCGCGCCCACCACGACCATGAGCAGCTCGGTGCGCGAGACCACCGAGACGCCGGCGACGATGCCACCGAGGAACATCGACCCGGTGTCGCCCATGAAGATCTTGGCCGGGGCCGCGTTCCACCACAGGAAGCCGAGGCAGGCGCCGAGCGCCGCCGAACACACCACGGCGATGTCGAGGGGGTCACGGACCTGGTAACAGCCCGACAGGTCCACGCCCTCCGCGGTGGAGAAGCAGGAGTATCGGAATTGCCAGAAACTGAACACGACGTAGGTGCCCATGACCATGGCCATCGAGCCCGCCGCCAGACCGTCCAGGCCGTCGGTGAAGTTGACCGCGTTGGACCAGCCGTAGACGAGGACGACGATGAAGACCAGGAACACGACGAACGGGAAAGTGACCGCGACGAAGTCCCGCACATAGCTCAGGGACTGGCTGGCCGGGGTGAGCCCGTCGGCGTTCCGGAACTGCAGCACGAGGATGCCGAACGCGACCGCGGCCAGGACCTGACCCGCCGTCTTGGACAGGATGCCCAGGCCCTTGTTCTGGCGCTTGAACACCTTGAGGCCGTCGTCGATCATCCCGACGACGGCCAGTGCGGTGGCGAGTCCGAGGATCAGCAGGCCGGAGGCGGTGAAGCCGCCGCCACCCACCGTCACCTGGCCGACGATGCCGGCCACGATGTACCCGAGCCACACCGCGGTCAGGATCGCTAGACCGCCCATGTTCGGCGTCCCGCGCTTGCTCATGTGGGACTTCGGGCCCTCGAGCCGGATCTCCTGGCCGTACCCGTGGCGGCGGAAGTAGATGATGAGCAGCGGAGTGAGGAAGATGCTCACGACGAACGCCACGACGCCGGCGACCATGATCTGTGTCACTGCTTGTTCTCCTCACCACGCGCCGCGAGCACATGCTCGGCGACACCCCACAAACCGACGGCCGACGAGGCCTTGACCAACACGATGTCCCCCGGGGCCAGGCGTTCGTCCAGGATCGCCGATGCCTCCTCGGCGGTGGCGACGTGGTCCGCCTCCGAACCCCACGAGCCCTCCTGCACCGCGCCCTGGAACATTGCCCGCTGCGGGCGGCCATGGCCGACGACGACGAGCTGGGACACATCGAGCCGGACCAGGAACCGGCCCACCAGATCGTGCTCGATCACCGAGTCGTCGCCGAGTTCCGCCATCTCACCCAGAACGGCCCAGGTACGGCGGTGGCCGCCGCCCGAGCGGGCCATCACGGCCAGGGACTTCAGCGCGGCCCGCATCGAGTCGGGGTTGGCGTTGTACGAATCGTTGATGACCGTGACGCCGTCAGCGGTCACCCGGACGTCCATCCGGCGTTCCGAGGCGGCCTCGGCGGTCCCGAGTGCGGCGGCGACCCGGTCGACACCCATCCCGCAGGCCAGGCCGACGGCGGCCGCGGACAGCGCGTTGCCGACCTGGTGTTCGCCGTGCACCCGGAGTGCGACGTCGGCCTCACCCTGCGGGGTGATCAGCCGGAAGGACGCGCGGGCCTCGTCGTCGAGGGACACCCGCTCGGCGCGCACGTCCGCCGACGACCCGAGGCCCACCCGGACGACGTCCGCGGACGTGCGGGACGCCATCGCGGAGACACGCTCGTCGTCGTCGTTCAGTACGGCGACACCACCGTCGGCGGCGGACGGGAGCGCCTCGACGAGCTCCCCCTTGGTCGCCGCGATGACGTCGCGCGAGCCGAACTCCCCCAGGTGGGCCGTTCCCACGTTGAGCACGACCCCCACCCGCGGCGGGGCGATGGCCGCGAGCTCGGTGATGTTGCCCGGGGCCCGGGCGCTGAGCTCGAGGACCAGGAAGTCGGTCGACTCGTCCGCACGCAGCGCGGTCCACGGGTGGCCGATCTCGTTGTTGAACGAGCCAGGCGGGGCGACCACGGTGCCCGCCGCCGTGAGCACGGCCCCGATGAGGTCCTTGGTGCTGGTCTTGCCGGACGAGCCGGTCACCCCGACCACGGTGAGACCGTGCTCGGCGACCAGCCGCTCGACGCTGGCGCGGGCCAGCGAACCGAGCGCCGCCAGCACCGCCGCCCCGGAGCCGTCGGTGTCGGCGGCCAGCGCCATGGCGTTGGTCTCACGCCGATTGACCTGCGGCACCACGATCTGTGGTCCCCCCGCACCGTCGACCTCTCTGGCCACCAGCGCCGCGGCCGCCCCCGATCGCAGGGCGCGCGCGACGAAATCGTGGCCGTCGACCCGCTCGCCGGGAAGGGCCAGGAACAGCCCGCCCTCTGCGACGCGCCTGGAGTCGAACTCGACGGTTCCGGTGACGGCAGTGGACGGGGCACCTCCGACCAATCGACCACCGACGATCTCGGTGATCTCACCGAGGGTGAGGTCGATCATGACGTGCTGTCCTCCGTCTCGCCCTCATGGGCGGTGTATCCAAGGCGTCTGACGAGTTCCTCCGCCGCCCGGGCGCGGTCGTCGAACGGGTACACGGTCCCGTTGATCTCCTGGCCCGTCTCGTGGCCCTTGCCGGCGATCACCACGATGTCTCCCGTGCGGGCCCAGTCGATCGCCGTCCCGATGGCGGCGCCGCGGTCGCCGATCTCCCGCACCAGCGTGTGTTCCCCGGCGGCGGATTCGGCGCCCGCCCGGACGGCGGCCCGGATCGACGCCGGGTCCTCGGTGCGCGGATTGTCATCGGTGACCACCACCAGGTCGGCGATGTCCGCTGCCGCCGCGCCCATCAGCTCGCGCTTTCCGGCGTCGCGGTCGCCTCCCGCACCGAGCACCACAGCGATCCGCCCCGTGGTCTGGGCGCGGACGGATTTGAGGACGGCGGACACCGCCCCGGGCTTGTGGGCGTAGTCCACGAGGACGCGGAAGTCCTGCCCGCGGACCACCGGCTCGAGGCGGCCGGGGACCCGGACCTGCGTCAGCCCGACCGCCGCGGTCCGCACATCGACACCGAGCGCGTCGACGATCGCGAGCGCGACCAGTGCGTTGGCCACGTTGAAGCGCCCGAGGATCGGAAGCTCCACCTCCGTGGTGAACCCGCCCGGTCCGTGGACGGTGAACGTCTGGGTGCCGTACTCGGTGGTGACGGACTCCCCGGCCGTCCAGTCCGCGTCCGCCCCCGGCTCGGCCGAGACCGTCACGGCATCCGGGCGCATCTCCTTGAGACGGCGCCCCCAGTCGTCGTCGATCACCACGACCGCCTTCACGGCCGGCTTGACGGCGGAGCCGGGGTCCGCGGCTGCGTCGAAAAGCCGGCACTTGGCCCGGAAGTAGTCCTCCATATCCGGATGGAAATCGAGGTGGTCCTGCGAGAGGTTGAGGAACGCGCCGACCTCGAATCGGGTCCCGTCGACGCGGCCGAGACGCAGTGCGTGGCTCGAGACCTCGGCGGCCACCGCGCGGGCCCCCTCGGCGCGCATCCGGGAGAGCAGTGCCTGGAACTCAGGCGCCTCCGGGGTGGTAAGGCGGCTCGGGAGCACCCGATCGGCCACCCGGCTGCCGGTGGTCCCGATGAGTCCGGCGACGGCCCCGCTGCCCAGCAGCGCGGCCTCCACGAGATAGGAGGTCGTGGTCTTGCCGGAGGTGCCGGTGATCCCCACGACGTCGAGCTCGGCGGACGGGTCTCCGGCCACCAGTGCGGAGGCGGCGCCCAGCACCGAGCGGGGCTCGGGGTGGACGAGCACCGGCAGCTGCCCCGCGACGGCCGACAGGATCGCGATGCCCTCCGGGTCGGTCAGGATCGCGGAGGCCCCCGCTTCGATGGCGGTGGCACCGAACGAGGCGCCATGGACCCGGGCGCCGGGCAGTGCCGCGAACAGGACCCCGGGCCCCGCATCCTGGGCCCGGATGGCGGCGCCGACCAGGTCGACGTCGGCACCGTCCCTGTCGCCGAGTACCGCGGCATCCACCGCGTCGGCCAACTGTGCGGCTGTGATCATCGCCTGTTCTCGCCTTGCCTTCCTTGCTCGCGCCCTCCCGTGAACTCGCTACACGCTACCCTGCCGCGCTGCGGTCACTGCGCCTGCAGGATCAGTTCGCGGGCAGGCGCGGACGGCGGGATATTGTCCCTGTTGACCAGCCACGAGGCGATGTCGTGGAACAACGGTGCGGCGGAGGCGCCGAGTGCCCCACGCTGCGGCGCGTCGAGCATGATCGCGATCACATACTCGGGGTCGTCGGCCGGCAGGATCCCCGCGAAGGTGATCCAGTACCGCGAGTTGGAGTAGCAGGAGCAACCGGGATCGATCTGCTGGGCGGTTCCGGTCTTGCCACTGATCTGATAGCCGGCGAGAGCGGCCTGCGGGCCCGTGCCGGCCTGAGCACCCGGACCCGACTGGACGACCGCGCGGAACATGTCCCGCACGGTGCGGGCCGTCTCCTCGCTCACCACCCGCACCCCCTCGGGGCGCTCGGTCTGCACTGCGGCACCGTCGGGGCCGACCTGCTCTGCCACGATCCGGGGCGGGACCCGCACGCCGTCGTTGGCGATGGCCTGGTAGATTCCCGCCATCTGCAGGGTGGTCATGGACAGGCCCTGGCCGATCGGGAGGTTGGCGAACGTGCCGCCCTGCCAGTTCTGCAGGTCCGGCACGAGCCCCTCTGACTCTCCGGCGAGCGCGATCCCCGTCCGCTGGCCGAGCCCGAACTTCTCCAGGTACTCGGAGAACGGCTGCTTGCCCACCCGCTGGGCGAGCATCAGCGTACCGACGTTGGAGGACTTACCGAAGATCCCGGTGGTCGTATACGGGGTCGGGCCGTGCTCCCACGCGTCGGCGACCGTGACGCCCTCCATGCTGATGCTGCCGTCGACGGAGTGGACCTCGTCGGGGTCGGTCAGGCCGGCCTCGATCGCCGCGGCGGCGGTGATGATCTTCTGGACCGAGCCGGGTTCGAACGGCGAGGTGATCGCCGGGTTGCCGAGGTCGGCCCCGCGCTCGAGTTCGGTCCCGATCCCCACGGCCGGGTTGAAGGTGTTGTCGTTGGCCATCGCCCGGACCTCACCGGTGTGGGCGTCCAGGACGACGGCGGAGGCGTTCTCGGCGCCGGACGAGTCCTTGGCGGACTGGATGGCCTTCTGCACGTGCCACTGGAGGTCAGCATCGAGGGTGAGTCGGACGGTGTCGCCGTCCCGGGGTTCGGAGACGTTGCGCAGCGTGCCCGGGATGACCGTGTTGTCCTGGGCCCGGTCGAACGTCTGGCGCCCGTCCTCGCCGTCGAGGGCGTCGTTGAAATACGCCTCGATCCCCTGCAGTCCGATGAGCTTGCCCTCGTCGCTCTTCGTCGTGGCCCCCACGACGTTGGCACCGAGCGAGCCGCCCGGGTACTCACGGATGTCCACGCGCTCGGCGCCGATCATCGGGAACTTCTTGGTGATCTCGTTGGCCTGCGTGACGTCCACATTGCGGACCAGGTAGGTGAAGCCGCCGCCCGAATCGAGCTTGGCCTCGATCTCGTCCCGGTCGACGGAGTCACCGAGGACCTTCTCGAACTCGTCGGCGATGTCGTCGACCAGCTCGTCCCAGCCGGGCTTGGTGCTGTCGAGCTTGCGCCGCTCCTCGGCGTTGGCCTCCTCCACCTTCGGCTGGATGGACAGATCGCGTGCCTCGCGGGTGAAGGCGATCGGGTCGCCGCTGACATCCACGATCGAGCCGCGGGTGGCAGGCAGCACCTGGTGCACCTGCCGCTGGCTCTCCGCGCGGGCGGCCAGTTCCGTGCCGCCGATCGTCTGCACCCACAGCAACTTGACCAGGGCGACCACCATGATGATGGCGAACAGCGTCCGCATGAACGTGAACCGCCCATCGGTGGAGGCGGTGGTGCGGATCCGTCCGGACCGGTTCGGTGGCCGCCCGGTTCCCGGCGGCACGCCGCGCGGGGCGCCTGAGGGGCCCCCTCGGCCCGTTCCCGGGGTGCGTCGGTCGGTCATCGAGAGGCCTTTCGGGTTCTGTCGGTCAGAAGGGCTGTCCGGGCACGGGGGCCAGGGTGGCGACGTCGCCGGTGGTCGGCGCGGGCGCGGGGGCATCCGGTTGTGGCGCGGGCTCCGCCGGTGCGGCGGGGGCCTGCGGGACGGGGTCGGCCACGGGTGCCGGAGCCGGTGCCGCGAGCGGCGCCGGCGGGCCGGACATCGGCGGGTACGGGACGGGCGAGACCCCTCGGGGTGCACGGTCCTGGGGGGCCTGGGCGGGTGGTGCGTCGAAGCCGTCGCGTTCCGACGTCTTCGGCGGCTCGGACGCTACCGGAGCAGGTTGGAGCGGCTTGATCGGCGCGCCGAGCTTCGCCTCGGGCTCACCGACGATCTGGATGACCCCGTCCGACCCCCTGGTGAGGATCGGCGCGCTCGCGACCCCGACCATGCCGAGCTTCTCTGCACGTTGCGCCAGAACCTCCGCCGACCGGGCACGCTCGTTGGAGGCCTGGAGCGACTCCATCCGTTCGACCAGTTCGACGTTGGCGTCACGGGCGTTCTTGAGGTCGTAGGTGTCCTGGGTGGTCTGCGCGGACAGGAGGAGGGTGCCTCCGACGCCGGCGCCGATGACGAGGAGGAGTACGACGACGAAGGGCACTCTCGCGGCGAGTTCAGCTGCGCTGAGCCGTTCAGCGGGGACGACGACGGTGCGTCGACCGCGGACCGAGCGGGTGACCGGCTTGCGCCGCAGACCGACTGCGCGCCTCGCCGGTGCCGGTCCGTCGAGCTCAGGTCCAGCAGGTGCCGGGGCCGCGGTCCGGGTATCGGCTCCGGCCGTGTCGATGGTGCTCGTCATGGGATTCTCCCGTCGATTCGCCGGACGCATCGCACTCGGACCGAGGCCGAACGCGGGTTGTGATCGATTTCCGTCGGTGACGCCTTCTCCGCTCCACGGGTGACGGCTGCGAACTCCGGGCCGTGGCCCGGCAGCTCGACCGGAAGCCCTGCCGGGGTCCGGGACGCGGTCCGCGTGGACAGTTCGCGCTTGACGATCTTGTCCTCCAGCGAGTGGTAGGCCATGAACACGGCACGGCCTCCCCCGCGGAGGAGGTCGAGATACCCGGGTACGGCGTTCTCCACCGCCTCCAGCTCGGCGTTGACCTCGATCCGCAGCGCCTGGAAGACGCGCTTGCCCGGGTGTCCGCCGGTCCGACGCGCCCCCTGCGGGATGGTGTCGTAGAGCAACTCCACGAGCTCGGAACTGGTGCGTAGAGGGTCGGTGTCGCGACGGCGGACGATCGCGGCGGCGATCTGACGTGCGAAGCGCTCTTCGCCGTAGACGCGGAAGATCCGCGCCAGGTCGTCACGCGGATAGTCGGCCAGGATGTCGGCCGCGGTGGGCCCCGTCGTGGGATCCATCCTCATGTCGAGAGGCGCATCGACGGAGTATGCGAAGCCGCGGTCCGCCACGTCGAGCTGCATCGATGAGACCCCGAAGTCCAGCAGGATGCCGTCGATCACCGGACCGGCGTCATCCCTGGAATCTGCCGGGAGTGCGGCCAGCACCGCGTCGAAGTCGTCGAAACGAGCGTGCACCGGTGTGAACCGGTCACGGAAGGCGGTGAGCCGGCGGGTGGCCATGTCGAGCGCGGCCGGGTCGCGGTCGACCCCGAGCACCCGAAGGGTCTCGAACTCCGCGAGGAGATGGGAGGTGTGTCCGCCGAGCCCGAGCGTGCCGTCCACGATCACGGGACGGCGCTCCTCGGTGGTGGCGGCGTCGACGACGGGACGGAAGAGCTCGATGGTCCGCGCGAGGAAGACGGGAACATGCCCTGAGCGCGCGTCGTCGCGGTCGGCATCGGGCTCTGTTGCCATCTCGCCTCCTCGCATCCGGAATGGGTGTGCGCTCCGGTTGTGGTGGAGCCCCCTGGTCCCCGTCCGGTACCCACCTGGCGTTGGGGAAGTACGTCAGGGTGGTGCCGGGCAGGGGCCGGGGGGCTCCGTCCGTCGTGCGGTCGTTCCTCTTCTCGTGCCCTCTCCCCCGGATCAGAATTCGATCCCGAGGGAGGTGCCCTCCATCTCGGAGAACACGGGCAGGTTCTCTTCGCTGTAGCGGTCCCACGCGTCGGCGTCCCAGACCTCGAGACGCTCCCCGAGACCGTTGACGACGCAGTCTTTTCCGAGACCCGCGTACTTCCGCTGACTCGCCGGGATGGAGATCCGCCCCTGCGAGTCCAACTGCTGAACTTCCGCGCCGCTCACCAGGAGCCGGAAGAACGCCATGTGCCTCTCACTGAGGTTGGCGGTCGGCCGGACCTTTCTGACCAGTGCGTCGAACTCGTCTTCCGGGAAAACCGACAGCGTGTTGGTGAACCACCCACACACGACCACCCCGTCCGCCAGACCAGGCCTGAATCTGGCAGGGATCGTCAGTCGCCCCTTGTCGTCGAGCTTGGGACGGTGGGTCCCGTACCCGACAAAGGCTCGTTCGCGTCCGGAGTCGACGGGATCGGTGTCGGTCACCCGCCACCTCCTGGGGTTCAGGCCCTTCGATCTCCTTGCGTGCCCCACTGTACCCCACAATGCCCCACAAACAAGGCCTGAGCCCCACTTCGCCCCACTGGCGTGCGTAACCGCAGTTCACAACGCTAATTTTCTCGAAGCCCGTCTGCGGCGCCCGGCTGCGATCACGGCGACCGCAGCCAGAATCACGCTCCAGGAGTGACGAATGGGACTGGAGCGACAATAAGGGCCCGTCGGGACATCAAGCGTGGGAGGAAGTGGGGAGGCGGGGCGGGCACCCCGGAACCCCAGGTCAGGGCCCTTTCCTGGACTCTCGGTACCCGGGCCCCCGGTTGACACAAAATGGCGTGCATCGCCGCACGCCCGGGGTGATGTCATCCGACCCGGCCGGCGACTGCTAGGGCCCACTCCGCCAGTTCACCCCGCCTGCTTGGTGCGGCCACAACTGCGGGGCCACTCCTCCCGGCACCGCGGTGACCTGCGGAATCAGCAGGAGAACACGCGCGCGTGATGCGCTACTTCTGTGCCCTCTCAACACGTACGCCGGGATGCGAGATGAAGCGGGTATCCGCCAGGTGGGGCTCGGTGGGGGCGGCCACGACCCGGGGCAGACTCCGCCCGGTGGGGATGAGTGGGGCAATCGTCGGCCGAGTGGGGACGCATGGGGCAATCGTCGGCCGAGTGGGGATGAGTGGGGCGACCCCGGCCGAGTGGGGACGCGTGGGGCGCAACCTCCGCTGCGGGCCGGGATCGGCATCCTCCTGCGCCGCCGCAACGGTCAGTAGCGGGGTTCGGCAACAGAAAGGAGGGGCGAGCGCGACTGCGCTCACCCCTCCCTGGAGGGTATTCCGGCGGCTATGGGCCCTGCTCGAAGCGACGGCGGAAACGGTCCTCCATGCGAGTGGAGTACGACCGGCCGTCTCCCCCGCCGGAGGACGAAGCCCGGCCGCCACCCGGCATGCGGGGGCCGCCGGCCTTCTTCGGACCGGCGGCAGTCGGCCCCGGCCTGGAACGAAGCGCGAGAACCCCCGCGGCGAACATCACGAGAAAACCGACGAGGCTGAGGACCGGGAAGCCTCCGGGCTTGAAATCGAGTGCCAGACCGCCGACGAGGAGGGCCACACCGAGGATGCCGAGTCCCACGACGAGTCCGGTGGGACGACGAACGCCGGTCGCGCCGGTCTTGCGAACGGACGACGCGAACTTCGGGTCGTCGGCGTAGAGCGCGCTCTCAATCTCTTTGAGCATGCGCTGCTCGTGCTCGGACAGGGGCACTTCGACCTCCTTCATGTGCTCGCGTAGACGAGCGCGGCCGGCTAAGTCGGTACGTACCGACCGGTTCGGGAATCAGCCGGTCAAGGCTCTCCCCATCATACGAGGGCAACGCCGTGCTGACCACTGGGATTCCCGGGAAGCACCGGAATCCCCCCGGCCGGCGCACTCGACCGATCAGGCAGCAGGACCGAGAACCCCCAGCCGCTGGTCCACCAGATCAAGAAAGCGGCCGACCGCCCACAGGAAATCATCGGCCATCCGGGGCTGCACAGTCCGAGGTAGTCCGTCCTCGACGGCGGCCGCCAGCGACGAGTATCCCCCGAACGCGGCCGCCCACTCACTCATCTCGGGCACTTCGACGGCGAGCCTGTGCCAGACGTCGGACGGGCCACGCTTCCTCGCGCCGGGGATGAGTAGCGCACCTGCGGCGGAGCGCGCGGCGCGGTACGCCTCCAGAAACCGGTCCTCGGGCGTGACGGCGGATATCGCCCGGCCACGATGCGACTCGGCTCGTTCGGCCCTCCCCAGAGACACCCGGGTGCAGCCTGCGCCGGCGACCCTCAATCCGGTGACCTTCTCCATGCCCACTGCACCACCCATCTCTGCCGTCTCTCCGCTTATGTCCGCACGCTATCGCCGGGGTACGACACAACCCGGGGCGCGCGACGCACGCTCGTGGTGAGATGGAGCGGATGGATACGGTGATCACCCGGCTCGACGCGGCCGACTTCAGAGATCGACTTCCCGAGGCGCTCGGGGTCTACGTCGACGCGATGGGCTACCCACCCCAGGTGATCCGCTCGCGGGCTGCGGCGTGGTTGGAGCACAGTCGCCGCGACGGCTGGTCCGGCGTGGCCGCGTTCGAAACCCCCAGGCGGCGGCTGCTCGGGCCGTCGCGGGGGCCGCTGATCGCCATCTGTTACGGCTACCGTGGCGCCCCCGGCCAATGGTGGTACGAGCAGGTCTCACGGGGTCTCCGGGGGCGGGACGGCTCACTGCCGGAGGACTACGTGGAACTGACCGAGCTTCACGTCGCACCCTCCCACCAGGGCAGAGGAATCGGCATGGCCCTTCTACGGGAGTTCCTCTCCGACCGCCCCGAGAGCACGGTCCTGCTGTCGACCCCCGAGGTCGAGGATGAGAGCAACGGGGCATGGAGGCTGTACCGCTCACTGGGGTTCGGTGACGTGCTGAGGTCATACCGCTTCGACGGCGACGCCCGGCCGTTCGCGGTGCTCTCCCGTCCCCTCCCTCTGCCCGAGCAGGAGGACTGAGTTGTCCACCGGTCATGACGTGGTGGTGATCGGTTCCGGCCACAACGGACTGGTCTGCGCCGCCTACCTCGCCGCTGCCGGTCTCGATGTCCACGTGGTGGAGAAGGACACGGTGATCGGTGGCGCGACGTCGACCGTCGAGCGCTACCCGGGTCATCTCACCGATCGCGGCTCGTCGGCGCATCTGATGATCCGCCACACGAGCATCCCCGAGGAGCTCGATCTCGCCTCGCACGGCCTGCACTACGTCGACTGCGATCCCTGGGGCTTCGCGCCGGCGCCGCCCGGGACGGACGAACCGCCGATCGTCTTCCATCGCGACCTCGACGCGACCTGCGCGAGCATCACCGAAGCCTGCGGAACGGCTGACGCACAGGCGTACCGCGCGTTCGTCAGTCGGTGGGAGGTGCTGGCCGGGCGGATGATGAAGGGCTTCGCGGTGCGACCGAGTGCTGCGGGCCTGGGTTCGGCGTTCCTCGGAGTGGAGGACTTCCGGGATCCCTTCGGGGCTGTCCAGACATTCCTGTCGTCGGGGGACGCGCTCCTCGACGCCACTTTCACCTCGGAGCGGCTGAAGGCCGCTCTCTCGTGGTTCGGGGCGCAGTCCGGTCCCCCGATGTCGCATCCGGCCACGGCCCCGATGATCGGGTTCGCCGCACTGATGCACACGATCCCACCGGGCCGGGCGATTGGTGGCTCCGGAGCCCTGGCCGATGCCCTCGCCTCGGTCATCCGCACGAATGGCGGCGCCATCACCGCCGGCGCCGGCGCAGCCGCGATCCGCCGGTCCGGACGCGGATGGCGCGTGGAGACCGAGGGGGGCCTCACGCTCTCCTGCTCCACCGTCGTGTCGGCCTGCCACGTCCACACCACGCTCGACCTCCTCACTGACGTGCTCCCGGCCTCGACGCTGGACGCCTGGCGGAGGCGGATCCGCCCCGGGTTCGGGCTGGGCATGGTCGTCAGGCTCGGCACCACCGACCTGCCGCGGTACCCCGGTGTCCCCGTCGAATCGAGCGCTCGCGGCCTCCAGTTCCTGGTGACGGATCGTCGCCACCTGGACCGTCGCCACGGTGTCGCCGCGGCCGGCGGGCTGGACGCGGACCCCGCGGTCCTCGCGATGAGTTTCAGCTCGCTCGATCCGTCACTCGCCCCCGAGGGCCGACACGAACTGACGTTGTGGTCGCAGTGGCACCCCCGCCACCTCGCGGACGGCCGGTCCTGGGCGGCGGCCGGCCCGGACGAAGCCGACCGGATCATCGCGGCTGCGGACCGGTTCGCGCCCGGGCTGGCCGACTCGGTCGTCCACCGCCACGTCCAGACCCCCGAGGATCTCGAACGCGAACTGGGCTTGATCGGCGGAAACGTGATGCACGTCGAGATGTCGCTGGATCAGATGTTGCCCATGCGTCCCCATCCGGACCTGCGCGGCTACGCGGTACCGGGGGCTGACGGCGTCTTCCTGGCGGGTGCATCGACCCATCCCGGTGGCGGTGTCATCGGGACCAGCGGCCGGACGGTCGCTCGGCTTGTCGGTCGGCGACTCGGCACGTCGACACGCCGCCGCCGCGGGGCACGGGCAGAATGACGGACGTGACCGAACCTCATCCGACCGCTACCGCACACGCCGCCGGTGGACGTAGCTCCCTGGCCCGGCGGCTGGCCGGTGTCACGGCACTGGTCACGATGCTGTTCGTCCTCTCCGGATGCCTCCAGCTCAACGCGCAGATGAGCGTCCGGAAGGATGACACGGTCTCCGGCCGGATACTCATCGCCGCCGATCAGCCCGCGCAGGCCGCCGCACTGGAGCGACTGGGCACGCCGTCCGGTCTCGAGCAGAAGGTCCGGATCACCCCGTACTCGGCGGACGGATTCACCGGCAGGGAGATCTACTTCACCCAGTTGACCTTCGCCGAGATGGACACCCTCTCGCTCGCGGTGGACATCGAAGGGGCGCGCCCCTATTCCATGAGCTTCCGCCGCAGCGGTGACACCGTATCGTTCAGCGGCTCCGTGGACCTGTCGGGGCTCCCCGCCGATCGTGCGGAGTCGGCCACCACACGGGTCGATCTGACCTTCCCCAACCGCATCAGCGAGACGAACGGGACGATCGGGACCGGGAACTCCGTCAGCTGGACGCCGGCGCCGGGGTCCATCACACGGATGCAGGCGTCATCCTCCTACCCGGACCCCGCCGCGCGCGGATTCGCCGTGTGGATGATCGTCGGCATCGGCGCGGCGCTTCTGGTGTCGATCGGCACGGTGCTCGCCGCCCGCACCTCGAGGGCTCGCACGGACCGGCTGTCGCGCTGACCACTGCCTACGGGACGACAACAGCGCCGCGCCGGTCCGACCGGCGCGGCGCTCCTGTGGATGCGGGTGTCGGGGGTCAGGCGGTGCCGATCGAGGCGCCCACCGCGGGCACCATCGACAGGTTGGCCAGGACCTCGTGCGTGGCCCGCGAGAAGTTCAGGGTGTTGAAGTGCAGGCAGGGCACGCCTTCGGCGATCAGGCGCTCGCAGAGCTGCGTCGCGAACCCGATCCCCACCTCACGCACCGCGGCCCGGTTCTCCTCGGGGCCGTCACCGGCCGCGAGCCGGAGCTGCTCCGCCAATCCGGTCGGCAGTTCGCAGCCGGACAACTCCACCATGCGGCGCACCACCCGGAGACTCGTGACCGGCATCAGCCCGGGGATGATCGGCTTGGCACCCTGCTCCGGGTCGGCCTCGACGACTCGATCACGCAGCCGCAGGTAGTCGTCGACATCCCAGAACATCTGGGTGATCGAATACTCCGCCCCGGCACGCAACTTGCCGACCAGCACCTCCGTGTCGTGGTCCAGGTCGCGGGCGCGGTAATGCCCTTCCGGGAACGACGCCACGCCCACATGGAAATCGCCCACCTCGTGGATGAGACGGACCAGTTCCTCCGCGTAATGCAGACCCTCGGGGTGCGCTGCCCACTCCCCCAGCGGGTCCCCGGGCGGGTCCCCCCGGAGGGCCAGGATGTTGGAGACCCCGACCTCGCCGTACACGCGGATCATCTCGCGCAACTCGTCGACGGTGTGTCCGACGGCGGTGAGGTGCGCGATGGGCACGATGTCGGTCTCGCGGACGATGCGCTCAACCACTCGAACCGTGCGATCGCGCGTCGAGCCGCCGGCGCCATAGGTGACGGAGGCGAACGCCGCCCCGAGCTCGGAGAACACTGAGGCGGCACGCCAGAGCCGCTCCTCCGCCGCTTCATCGCGAGGCGGGTAGAACTCCACGGAGAACGGAACCCTGGGGGTGGTGGAAGCGGCGATGCGCTCCACGATGCACGGGTGCCGGCCGCCGTCCGTCGGTTCGAAGTCGGAGAGCTGGGTCACCGGACCAGCGTAGCCCGACACGTGCCCGGGACTGTTTCCGCCCGGAGACTAGGATTGACGACGACGAGGGCGACCGGACCGGACGCCCGGAAGGGATGGTGCCCGTTGGCCCCGACGACTCGCCCCGACGACGGAGAACGCGTCCTCACAGCGCTCCGCCGGCATCTCGACGGGCGGCGCGAGGTCGTGGCCGGTGTGGATGACCGGGTGGACCGTCTGGCCGGCCTCCTGTCGGACTTCGTGACCGACGGCGGCAAGCGGATGCGTCCGCGGTTCGCGCTGGCCGGATGGACCGCGGCCGCCGCCGACGGAGCAGCGGTCCCCGATGAGGTCGTGACCGCGTGCGCCGCCCTCGAACTCATCCAGGCATGCGCGCTGGTGCACGACGACATCGTCGACGCCTCCGACACCCGCCGCGGTCGGCCCACCATCCACCGCACCGCCGAGGCGCTGCACCGCGATTCCGGATGGGACGGCGATGCCGAGCGTTACGGGATCTCCCAGGCGATCCTCATCGGCGATCTGGCTCTGGCCTGGGCCGACGAGATGTTCGTGACCTCGGGCGTCAACCCCGGTGCGCTGTCCCGTGCGCTCGTTCCCTGGTACGCGATGAAGACCGAGGTCCTGTCCGGGCAGATGCTCGACATCCTCGCCGAGGCCTCCGGCGCGACCGACGAGGTCACCCCCGCTCGCGTCAATCGGTTCAAGACCGCCGCGTACACCGTTGAACGCCCGCTACACATCGGAGCCGAGCTGGCCGGCGCCGGGCCGGAGACGATCGCGGCGCTCCGCGAGTTCGGCGTGGCCGTGGGCCAGGCGTTCCAACTCCGCGATGACATGCTCGGCGTCTTCGGCGACCCGGAGATCACCGGTAAGCCGTCGGGCGATGACCTCCGTGAGGGCAAGCGCACCCTCCTCTTGGCCCGTGCCACAACCCTCTCCGCCAAAGACGACGCGGACTTCCTCCTCGGTGTGCTCGGGACCGAGATCGACGCAGCCCGGCTGGACCGGGCCCGCCGCATCCTCGTGGATTCCGGTGCGGTGGCCTCCGTCGAGGCCGAGATCGACACACTGACCACCCGTGCGCTGCACGCCATCGACACCGCCGCGATCACCAACCGGGGCCGGGAGAACCTGCGCGACCTGGCCGCGGCCGCCACCCGTCGGCAGGCGTGATCGTGCCCTCGGCCAACGAGCCCGACCCGGTGAACGGGACCTGGGCGCAGGCGTTGTCGTCGTCGTCATCCGAGTCGTCGGGCACGACATCGTCGGGAGCGGCACCGTCGGGAGCGGCGCCGTCGGCCACGAGGTCGGGATCCCGCCTCGCCGGACTCGCGGGCGCGACCTCCCGCTCGGCGCGTGCGGCGTTCTCCGGCCCCTCGGGGCCCGCCCTGTGGCGCGGCATCGTGGGATCGGTCGTCCTCACCATCGCCGGCTTCGGCGTGGGCGCCGTCCCCGTCGACGGCGGGCCCGCCGTCGCTCTGGGACTGCCCGGCCTGACCTTCGGCCACGGCGCGACCCTCGCGATGATCCTCTGCTGGCTGGGCGTGGCGCTGCTGGTCACCTCCTGGCTCGCGCTCGGACCCCGCGCGGTGGCGGGGCGTCTACCCGTCCGGGACGCCGCGTGGGCCACGGCGCTGTGGTCTCTGCCCATGCTCCCCGCGATCCCGCTGTTCAGCCGCGACGCCTGGTCCTACCTCGCGCAGGGCGCCATGACCGGCGCCGGCGTGGACCCCTACGAGTTCGGCCCCGAAGCCAACCCCGGCCCTTTCACCACCGAGGTCAGTCCCGACTGGCAGTCCACCCCCACGCCCTACGGCCCTTTACATCTGTCGTTGATGCGCATCGTCGTGGCGATGTCCGGCGGGCACCCGGCTGTCGGCATCCTGATCCTCCGGGTACTCGTCCTGGTCTTCGTCGCCGCAATGCTCGTGCTCATCGTGGCAGCCGCCCGCCGCATCGGCGTCAACGCCGGTGCGGCCGTATGGATGGCGGGCGCCTCGCCGCTGACCGTGATCCACCTGTCCGGCGGGCTCCACAACGAGGTCTTCCCGCTCGTCGCGTGCCTCGGCGCGGTGGTCCTCACCCTCGATCGACGTTATGCCTGGGCCGGGGTGGCGGTCGGATTGGCGGTCGCGTTCAAGGCCACCGCGGTGATCGTCGCCCCGTTCCTGCTGTGGATCGCCCTCGACGGTCGCCGCACCTCCCCCGCGCCGGGGAGGCCGGGCCGGCCGGGCATGCGCCCGCTCGTTGGCGCGATCACCGACACGGCGCTCGCGGCGGCGGTGGCCGCCATCGTCTTCGTACTGGCGACCATCGCCTCCGGCACCGGGTTCGGATGGGTGAACGCGATCTCGGTCTCCGACCGCGTCATCAACTACCTCAGTGCCCCCACCGCGGTGGCGCACCTCGTCCACGCGCTACCCGGCACCCCCGGCTTCGCCGACATCCTCGCGGTCTCCCGCGATGCCGGGCGGGTCGTCCTGGCCTTGACCCTGATCGCGATCTGGTGGTTCAGCCGCCGCGACACCCGCTCGGCGCTACGCGGCATCCTCGTGGGATTGCTGGCGTTCGTGGTCCTGAACTCGCTGGCCTGGCCGTGGTACCACGTCTGGGTGACGGCGTTCTGGTTCCTCGGCCGTCCCGGGCCGCGGACGACCACAGCAGCCGTGGGCGCCACGGTATTCCTCCTCATGGCGATCGGCCCCAACGGCTCGACGAGTCTCTACAGCCCCGCCATCGCCGGGGCCGCGATCGCCGCTTCTCTCGCCGCCTGCTGGTGGTGGTGGCGCGCAACCGCAGACAGTAGAAGTCCCGACGTCAGAACGCCATCGCCTGAGCGCGCCTCATGACCTCACGCGCCGCGTGACCATGCAGGGCGTCAGCCGGCCGGCCCGGAAGTGACTCGTCCTCCTCGAACAGCCACTGCAGGATCTCGGTATCGCCGAATCCCCCGTCTCTGAGGACCGCCACGAGACCAGGGAGGAAGCGCACCACCTGGTCGTCGTCGAAAAAGACCTCCGGCACCACCACGACGCCCGCGCGACGGACGGCGATCAGCGCCCCCTCGCGAAGCAGGTCGTGCACCCGGGTGACCGGGATTCCCAACCTCTCGGACACGTCGGGCAGGTTGACGGTCTCGACGTCGGCGGACAAGACGTCGTCACAGTGCGGAACTTTACTCACGCTCACCAGGTTAGTCGTCCGCCGCTCGTCGGGCACCACCGCGGCCGACTCCCCGCCGGACATACCGCTCGGGAGGCTGGAGGGGCAGAATGGACTGTATGAGCACTCTTGACGGGCAGATTCCACGGCCGGGCGCCCTGCTCGACGGGCGATACCGGCTGGATGCCGTGATCGCCCGCGGCGGCATGTCGACCGTCCATCTGGCCACGGATGAGCGGCTCGACCGTCACGTGGCCGTCAAGCTACTCGACCCGACCCTCGCGGGCGATCGCGCGTTCGTCGACCGCTTCACCCTCGAGGCGCGGTCCGCCGCCCGGCTGTCCGACCCGGGCATCGTTCAGGTCTTCGACCAGGGCGTCGAGGGCGATACCGCGTTCCTCGTCATGGAGCTCGTGCCCGGCGGCACCCTGCGCGAACTGCTCGACGAGCGCGGTCCCATGCCGCCGTACGCCGCCGCAGCGGTGCTGCGCCCGCTGCTCGGAGCGCTCCGCGAGGCCCACGAGGCCGGCCTGGTCCACCGCGACATCAAGCCGGAGAACGTCCTGATCTCCACCAACGGCTCCGTCAAACTCGCCGACTTCGGGTTGGTCCGCGCGGTCGCCGAGTCGCGGGCCACCTCGAGCAGCGTGGTCATGGGCACCGCCGCCTACCTCTCGCCCGAACAGATCTCCGGTGCCGACACCGACGGCCGCTCCGACCTCTACTCCCTGGGCGTGCTGGCCTACGAGATGCTCACCGGTGAGCCGCCGTTCAGCGGGGACAACAACATCGCCGTGGCCTACCGGCGCCTCGACACGGACGTCCCCTCCCCCTCCGACCAGGCTGACAGCGTGGCGGAGGATCTCGACCACCTGATCCTGCGCGCCACCCGGCGCAGCCCCCAGGATCGGTACGCCGACGCCGGCGAGATGATCAGCGACCTCGACCGGGCCGCGCGCGAGGGCCGGTTCCCGGAATACGTGGTCCCGGCGCCGCGGCAGTCGTCGTGGTCGCGGGCCCGGGCCAACGCCGCGCGGTCGGCTCCCGGTAGCGAGTCCGAGTTCGACGCCGCGGACCGCGAGAGCGGCGAGGCCCTCCGGCGGGCCGGCGGGCCCGTTCCCACACGCGTGGAGACCAGGGCGGTCCCGGCGCCCGAGGGACAGCCTCACGGCGATCAGCCCAGGGACGGCCCGCCGCCCGTGGCACCCGCCCCCGGGCAACCCCAGCACTGGCACGGCGCGGGCGCGGGCCCCTACCCCCCGGGCGAACTCGAGGTCGCACCGGGGCGGGATGAGATCCGGCCCCGGCGGTCACGGGGACTGTTATGGCTCATCGTGGTGCTGGCCGCCGCCATCGGTGTCGCCGTGGCGGGGTGGTGGCTCGGGTCGGGACGCTTCGTCGAGGTCCCGTCCGTGCAGGGCATGTCCGTGGGGCAGGCCACGGAGGCGGTCACCGCGGTCGGGTTGACGGCGGCGACCCGCGACGCGTTCAGCAACGACATACCGCCGGACGCGCTCGTGGGCACCGACCCCGGTACCGGGGAACGCGTCGTGCGCGGCGACACCGTCGACCTGCTGGTGTCCGTGGGGCGACCGGTGGTGCCCGACGTGGGGGCCGATCGGACCGTCGAGGCGGTGTCGGCGATGTTGCGCGAGCATTCTCTGGAACCCATGGCCGGGCAGACCACCCATTCCAATTCGGTGCCGATCGGCCAGGTGGTGTCGCTGGAGCCGGGCTCGGGTACGACCGTCGACGTGGGGACCCGGGTCGAGATGCTCACGAGCGCCGGGCCGGCGCCGGTGACCGTGCCGGACGTGGTCGGGCTCGAGGAGGATCAGGCGCGGGCCGCTCTCGAGGGGGCGGGCCTCACCGTGTCGAACGTGAAGAGGATCTACGACGGTGAGGTGGACAGCGGCCTGGCCGTGGGCACCGACCCGGACGCCGGCGAGGACGTGGCACGAGGTGACGGCGTCACGCTGTTGGTGTCCAATGCCCTGACCGTCCCCGACATCCGGGACGTGCCCGTCGACGAGGCGGCCGAGGTTCTCACCGAGGCCGGCTTCACGGTCGTGCGCGAAGCGCCCGTCACCGATCGCCGGATCGGCGACGGCAGGGTCGTCCGCACCGACCCGCCCTCCGGCACTCGCCTCGATCCGGAGAACGCCGTCCTGAGGATCGTGCCCTCGAATGCCGTCACCGTGCCCGTCGTGCTGGGTTCCCGCGCCTCGGATGCGCGCCGCACGCTAGAGGACGCGGGGTTGCGTGTGTCGATCGATACCGGCACCTCGAGCGGGATCGTCTACGGGCAGAGCCCCCTCCCCGGCCGTGTCGTGGCCCGGGGAACCGAGATCGAGATCGACGCGCTGGGCTGAGACACAGCCCAGCGCCGGCGGTCGATCCCTCAGCTGCGGAGCATCTCCGCGACCAGGTAGGCCAGCTCCAGCGACTGCTGGGTGTTCAGTCTGGGATCGCACGCGGTCTCGTAGCGGCCCGCCAGGTCCAGGTCCGAGATGTCCTGGGCGCCGCCCAGACACTCGGTCACGTCCTCACCGGTCAGCTCGATGTGGATGCCGCCCGGGTGCGAACCGATCGCGTGATGGACCTCGAAGAACCCCTGGACCTCGTCGATGATGCGATCGAAGTGGCGGGTCTTGTAACCGTTCGACGTGGAGTGCGTGTTGCCGTGCATGGGGTCGCACTGCCAGATGACCTTGTGCCCGGTCGCCTCGACGGCCTTGACGATCGGCGGCAGCGCCTCGCGGACCTTGTCGTTGCCCATCCGGGAGACCAGCGTCAGGCGGCCCGGGCGGTTGTCCGGGTCGAGCTTCTCGACGTACTCGACGGCGAGCTCGGGGCTCGTGGTGGGACCGATCTTCAGCCCGATGGGGTTCTGGATCATCGACGCGAACGCCACATGCGCGTCGTCGATTCCACGGGTCCGCTCCCCGATCCACAGGAAGTGGGCCGACAGGTCGTACAGGCCCGGCTCGGCGTCTCCGGACAATCCGGTGCCGTCGTCGGCGAGACGCAGCATGGCGCGTTCGTAGTCCAGGACCAGAGCCTCGTGGGACGAGAAGATGTCCGCCGACCGGAGGTTCTCATCGGAGACGCCGCAGGCGTCCATGAAGCGCAGACCACGGTCGACCTCGGCCGCCAGCGCCTCATAGCGGGCGCCGGCCGGCGAGCCGGCGACGAACTCCATGTTCCACTCGTGGACACGGTGCAGGTCGGCGGTGCCTGACGCGGTCAGCGCCCGGACGAGGTTCATGGCCGCCGCCGCGTTGGCGTAGGCACGGACCAGACGCGAGGGATCGTGCTCCCGGGCGGCCTCGTCGGCCTCCAGCGCGTTGACCATGTCACCGCGGTAGGACAGCAGACCCGTACCGTCGCGGTCCGCGGAACGGGGCTTGGCGTACTGGCCGGCGATACGTCCGACCTTGACCACGGGCAGCGACGCGCCGTAGGTCAGGACGACAGACATCTGCAGCAGTGTGCGGATGACCCCCTTGATGTGGGGCTCGGTGTTGGCCTCGAAGGTCTCGGCGCAGTCGCCGCCCTGGAGCAGGAATGCCCGCCCGTGCGCCACCTCGGCCAGCCGGTCCGAGAGGTGCTCGACCTCGGAGGCGACACAGATCGGCGGGACGCTCTCGAGGACCTTGCGCATCGCCGCAGCGTGCTGGGGGTCCCACGACGGCTGCTGGAGCGCCGGCCGGGAGAGTGCGTCCGCCAACTTCCTGTCGAGCTCAGAAGAGAGCGGGGGCAGATCGGGAAGCTGTGCGATGTCGACGTCGACTGTCCAGTTGCTCACCTCGGCGAGAATACGCGACAGCGGCGACCGCCGGTCTCAGAGGCCCAGGTGGGGCGCTTTCGCGGCGATGGCGCGGAAGCGCATCAGGGCGTGCCGGGCGTCGGCCAGCGCGTCGTGCTCCCCGCCCGGATGAGAGGGCAGGTCCGGCTTGCCCGCCATCTCCCACAGCTGCCGGACGTCGCGGGTGAACCGCGGCATCGCCGCCGGGAGCGCCGTCATATCGCCCCACAGCTGGCACACCGCCACGTGGTCGTAGGCGCCGATCCAGGCCCACATCTCGACGCCACCGGTGGGCGGGGCGGTGACGAACTCGTACAGCTCGTCGCGGATCCGCGACCTGGACTTCCAGGCCGACGAGGACGGGTTGGGCAGCTTGGGCAGCACGTTGCGGCGCACCCACGGGCCCGCGGCACCGGCGTCGAACTCGGTCGACACGGCGTAGTACTCGCGCCCGTCCTCGGCGACGACACCCACCGACACCAGTTCGATGGTGGTGCCGTCCTCGATGAACTCGCAGTCGTAGAAGTAACGCACCGGGTCAGCTCTGCCCGTCGACCGGCTGGTCGAGCAGGTTGTGTCCGGAATCGCGGACGGCATCGAACTGCTTCTTCATGTCCGCGCCATAGACGCCACTGACATACTCCTGGCCGGTCAATGCCTGGATCCTGCGCATCAACTCGTCGGTGATCTCACGCTCGGCGGCGCGCTCCCCCTCACGACCGGCCCACGGGGTGATGTCGAGGGGCTCCCCGACCATGACCCGGACCTCGGCGCGACGGCCCGGCCGCAGCCTGCAGATCGCGCGGATGTAGTCGCCGGTCCCGGTGACACCGATCGGGATGACCGGAACCCCGGCTTTCATGGCGAGGCGAGCCGGGCCGGTCTTGCCGCGGTAGAGCCGCCCGTCCGGCGAGCGGGTCCCCTCCGGGTAGATGCACAGTATCTCGCCCTTGTTGAGCACCTCGAGTCCCGCGTTCAACGCGGCCTGCGCGGCGTCCGCGTTGGTGCGGTCGATCGGATGCTGCCCCGACCCGGCGAAGAACAGACGACTCAGCATGCCCTTGATGCCGGTCCCGGTGAAGTAGTCGCTCTTGGCCAGGAACGTCACCCGGCGCGGCATGAGCAGCGGCATGAACAGCCAGTCGCCGACGGACAGGTGGTTGCCGACCAGCAGCGCCGAACCCTCGCGCGGGAAATTCTCCTTCCCGGTGACGACATGCCGGCTGGTCAATCGGAGGAAGGGTCCGATGAGTACGAACTTGAACAGCCAGTACAGCAACCTGGTCACCGTTCCTCGTGTCGATTGATCGTGTTGATCGCGGATATTACCCGGCCCGGCCGACGAAGCCGGACGGTACGAGGTTCGGGGGCCACAGATCCGGATCGGGCTCGAAACGCACCACCACGCGGCCGGTCGCGTCGTCATATCCCGAGCCGATCAGCACACACCGCGACAACAGTGCCGGTAGCGGCAGGACCGCCCGGAACCCGTCGTGGTCCAGCGTGAGCATGTCGCCGTCGACCGCGGCCGGGCCGGACGGCATGGTCGGGGACGGATAGGCGACGACGTAGGACCCGTCGGTGTCGGCCTCGATCTGCGGACGCACCCCGCCCCGTGCCAGCTCCGCCATCGCCACGGTCCGCTCGGGCGCCCGCCCCGCCACTGTCACCTCGACGGGTCCGGCGAGGAAGCTCGCCACGTCGGCGGTGAGCTGCGCCAGGCGGTGGGCCTCCCGCACGCGCACGTCGGCGAGATCCCCGGCGGCCATGGACGCGAACCGCACGTGCGCCGGCCACCTGGATTCGACGAACGACGCCAGTTCGCCCGCGGACGCGAGCCGCCGGACCGCGGCGAGATCGCCGTCGAGTTCCACCACCACCACGTCCCAGTAGCCGGCCGCCGTCGCCCGACGGGCGTACTCCCACCCCAGCACCGCGGAGAGCGGGGAGTCGCCCCCGGCCGCCAGCGCCGCCAGCAGGTCGTCGTGGGGATCCGCGGCACCGGACGTGTAGGCCTCGAGCCGCGCCATGGGGTCGTCGACGCGCACCTCAACGGTGCCGCCCTCGGTGCTGTCGAGTCGCGAATCCACCGCGTCCGGGTGTCCGGTGAGCACTAGCGCCGTCCCCCCGGTCCGCGAGATGACGTCGGCGGTCCGCTCCGCGCGGTCGGTGGGGTCGCCACCCATGACGACGACAACACGCGTGTCCTTCACCCGGCCTCGACTCTCCGCTTGAGTTCACTCAGAGCGCCCACCAGGATCCGGCGTTCCGCGCGCGTGCGCAGACTACCGATGACCGGGACCGCCAGCTCGATCTCGAGCTCGTAGTCCACCCGCGTCCCGCCCTCCACCGGCTCGAGCCGGTAGCTACCGTGCTGCGACCTCTGCAGTGCCGAGCTCACGAGGCGCCACTCGAGAGCCCTGCCGTCCTCCGACCACGAATAGGCGAGCACGTACTCGTCGATGATGGCGCCCGCCTCGAGTTCGAAACGGACGCGGTCCGGGTGGCCGTCCGGCCCGATCGACTGCACCTCGGCCAGCTGGATGAACGTGGACCATTCGGGATACGCGGGGAAGTCGGAGATCACGGCCATGACGTCCTCGGGCGTCGCCGCGACCACCGTGGAGTCCCGGGTCGGCCAGACCTCGGGCACGCCGTTGTCATCGCTCATACGCTCTAGCTTCACACATCGGGCCCCGCGATGCGTCGTCACCGAGGTCTGACGGAGTTGCCCGGGCCCGGATCGATGCCGGGTGCCCGAGACGGCATGGACAGGCGGGGATAGTGTGAGGTGACAGACACACAGCGAACGTCTCCACCGGGAGGACCCTTGCGCGAATACGTCGCCGCACCCGCCAACTTCACCGTCGCCGAGGACTGGTCGTGCGTCCAGTCGGCATACGATCGCGCCGAGAAGACCCCGGACAACGTGGCATTCCAGCGGCCCGTGGGCGGCGAGTGGACCGACGTCACCAACCGGGAGTTCGCCGATACCGTCCGTGCCGTCGCCCGCGGCCTGGTGGTGCGAGGAATCCAGGCCGGTGACCGGGTCGCACTGCTCTGCTCGACCCGGTACGAGTGGAATGTCATCGATTTCGCGATCTGGGCGGTCGGGGCTGTCACCGTCCCCGTGTACGACTCCTCTAGTTCCGAGCAGATCCGCTGGATCATGGAGGATTCCGCAGCGCGACTGATCATCGTCGAGAAGGACGAGTACGCGGTCACCGCGCGAAATGGCGTCACCGGACTCGAGAGCACTCCCGAGGTGCTGGTGATCGACGGGAACACCCCGGTGATCGACATGCTCACGTCCGAGGGCGAATCGGTCGACGGGTCCGTGCTGGACGAACGACGCGCCTCGGTGCGGGCCGACTCCCCCGCGACGCTCATCTACACGTCCGGAACGACCGGCCGGCCCAAGGGCTGCATGCTCACCCACCGGAACTTCATGTCCGAGACCCTGGCCGTCCTCGAGACCCCGTTCCACCAGTACCTCCGCGACGACGCGACGACGGTCATGTTCCTCCCGCTGGCCCACGTGCTCGCCCGGGCCATCACCTACGCCGGCTTCCACGCCGGCGTGACCATCGCGCACTCGTCCGATATCGCCAACCTCGTCGACACGTTCGCGGAGATGCGTCCCCACTACATCCTCGCGGTGCCCCGGGTCTTCCAGAAGGTATTCAACAAGGCCCAGGCGACCGCCCAGGACGGCGGCGCGTTCAAGGCCTGGATGTTCGACAAGGCCACCGACACGGCCGTCGCGTACTCCCGAGCACGACAGGACGGCCGTGTGGGCCCGATCCTCCGGCTCCGCCATGCCGTGTTCTCGAGGCTGGTCTACGCCAAGCTCATCGCCGCGCTCGGTGGCCGCTGCGAGATCGCGATCTCGGGCGGTGCGGCGCTCGGCGAGCGCCTCACGCATTTCTTCGACGGCATCGGGGTCAACATCTTCGAGGGCTACGGCCTGACCGAGACGTGCGCGGCCATCACGGTGAACACGCCCGGACGCATGCGGATCGGCAGCGTCGGGCAGCCGCTACCGGGCTGCGCGGTGCGCATCGCCGCTGACGGCGAGGTGGAGGTCAGCGGTCCCGTCGTAGCCTCCGGGTACTGGCAGAACGAGAAGGCGACGGCCGAATCATTCGCCGGCGACTGGTTCCGTACCGGCGATCTCGGCACGCTCGACGAGAACGGATTCCTGACGATCACTGGCCGCAAGAAGGAGATCATCGTCACCGCCGGAGGCAAGAACGTCGCCCCCAACCAGCTCGAGGACGCGCTCCGAGCCGATCCGTTGATCTCCGAGGCGGTGTGCGTAGGCGACGGGCAGCCGTTCATCTCCG
Organism: Dietzia sp. NPDC055343; assembly: GCF_053645265.1. Taxonomy (NCBI): domain Bacteria; kingdom Bacillati; phylum Actinomycetota; class Actinomycetes; order Mycobacteriales; family Dietziaceae; genus Dietzia; species Dietzia sp. NPDC055343. The sequence continues at coordinate 45,115 of NZ_JBSHMJ010000013.1, forward strand.
TGCTGCTCACGCTCGACCCCGAGGCGCTCGAGCGGTGGAAGCACCATCACGGCAACACCGGTTCGCTCTACGACCTGCTCAAGGACGCAGGCCTTATCGAGCACCTCGACCAGACCGTGGCGCGGGCCAACCGTTCGGTCTCGCACACCGAGTCGATCAAGAAGTACCACGTGCTGCCGGACCAGTTCACGGAGGAGACCGGTGAACTGACGGCCTCGCTCAAGGTCAAGCGGAACGTGGTGCACCAGAAGTACGCCCGGCAGATCGAGGCCCTCTACGCCTGATACGGCGCCCGCACGGAACGCGTGCTCCCGGGTCAGTCCCCCGAGAGCACGCGTTCCATGTCTCTGGCCAAGTCCTGCCAGCGCCAGCGATCCAGCGCCCAGTTGCGCCCCCGCATCCCCATCGCGGACGCCCGGGGCCTGTCCTCGAGGATCCCGGCCACCGAATCGACGATCTCGGCGACGGAGGTACCGTCCACGACCGACCCGGTACGGCCGTTCTGGACGGTTTCCGGCGCTCCCCCGCTCCGGCCGGCCACCACGGGCACGCCGCACGCGGAGGCCTCCAGATAGACGATCCCCAGGCCCTCCACGTCCAGCCCGCCACCGCGCGTGCGGCAGGGCATGGCGAAGACGTCCGCCATGCGGTGGTGGTCGACGATCTCCTCGGCGGGGATGCGACCGGTGAAGATCACGCGGTCGGTGACGCCGTGACGCCGCGCCAGGCCTTCGAGTGTTCGCCGGTACGGGCCTCCCCCGACTACGACGAGCACCGCCCCCGGCACCCGTCGGGCGATCTCCGGCAGGGCCCTGATCAGCATGTCCTGGCCTTTTCGCGGCACGAGACGGGACAAGCACACAATTACGTCACGATCGGCCACCCCATAGCGCTGACGGATCGCCTTCCGGGCCGACGGGCTCGGACGGAACCGGTCCGTGTCGACCCCTCCGGGCTGGTGCACCAACCTGGCCCTCGGCCCGAATGCGGACGCGAACCGGCGGCGGGTGTAGTCGCTGACGTAGGTCACGGCGTCCGTGGAGTCGCCGATCACCCGGAGTACCTGCCGAGAGCCGGGCAGCATCGACCATCCCACCTCGTGCCCGTGGGTGCTGGCCACGATGCGGTTCACCGGCCCGGCCCTCAGTACCGGGGCCATCGCGGCCAGTGGGGCGGCCGCGCCGAACCAGATGGTGCTGGCGCCGAAGTCCTCGGCCAGGCGGCGGGCCCGACCGGCCAGATCCGGCGTCGGCAGCAGCATCTCCGTCGGCACCCGCTCCACCAGATACGGCTTCGACTCGTCGTATCGGGTGGATTCGTCACCGCGGAAGGTCGACGCCAACACCGCGACGTCGTCAGGGTCGAGGTGTTCCAGATACGTCTCGAGGTACGACTGGATGCCCCCGGGCCTCGGCGGGTAGTCGTTGGTGATCAGCAGGGTCTTCGTCATCGACTCCGAGCCTGCCACACGGGAGGCCGGACACCCGCCCGACCTGCCGTTCTCTCAGTACCGGCGGATGCCGCTGATCGGCATCGCGTCGACCTTCTCGAGCTTGACGGGGACCCCGTAGGTCGGCGCGTGGAGAACCAGTCCGTCACCGGCGTACATTCCGACGTGCGTGGCGCCCGGGTAGTAGATCACCAGGTCACCCGGCTGCATGTCCGCCGGTGCGACCGGCGCCCCGGCTGCGGCCTGCGCCTGACTCGAGCGAGGCAGCGTCTTGCCCTCCCGGGCGTACGACCACACCATGAGCCCGGAACAGTCGAACTCCGACGGCCCGGTGGCGCCCCAGGAGTACGGAGACCCCAGCCGGGTCAGAGCGGTCCGGAGTGCAGCGGAGTTGATCCCGTCGACCGGAGGGGCGACGTAACCCTCCGGGACCATCGGCCCGCCGATCCACAGCGCGCGCTGGGAATCAGACAGGGCGTCGACCCGCCGCCGGACCTCGTCCATCCGGGCCCGCATCTCATCCGAGCGCCGGTCGAGCTCTTCCATCCTCTTCCGCGTGTCCTCTGCGACGGCCCTCGCCGCATCAGCAGCCCCCGTCGCCTCCTCCCGGAGCCTCGCGGCATCGACAGAGGCGGCCCTGGACGCGTCCAGGGCCGTGGTGGTGGCGCCGGAGAGACGGCTGAGCGCATCGAGTCGGTGGACCAGGTCCCGCGGGCTCTCGGCGAGAACGGCAGCACGGGTCGCGCCGGTGTCGCCGCCGCGATATCTCATCGCCGCCAGGTGGTCGACGAGTGACTGGTCCCGGCGAGCGGTCCCGTCCGCGGCCGCCGCGGCCGCCGCCGCGACACCCGCCGCACGTTCCAGGCGGTCCCGATCGGCGACCGAGCGCTCCAGTTCCGCGCGGGCCAGGTGGAGTTCCTCGCCCAGCGCTCCGGCCTCTTCCGACAAGCGCGACAGCTCCGCGAGGTCCTCCCCGGCGTCCGCGAGGCCTCGGCTCCCTCCTGCCATCGGAGAATCGTCGGTCTCGGCCTCGCCGGCCAGTTGATCGTCCCCACCCCCCGGCTCGTCGGAGGGAACGGCATCAGCAGGAACCCGCGGGGCGGGAAGCGCCGGCTGCGCGGACGCGACAGCCCCGAAGGTGAGCGAAAGTGCCACGGTCGCCGCGCCGACGGCCGCGATGAGACTGCGAGTCATCTGATGTGGGTCGAACTCTCGAATCGGTGGGATGCCGGATCCGTCCGCGATCACGGACGTCAAGGGTGGCATCGGGTGTCCGGAAACGAATGTTACAGACGACAAGACCCCGCTGGTCCTGGTTCCTCACCAGGATCAGCGGGGTCTGCGAAGTGCGGGGGACCCGATCAGTAGTAGCGGGTCGCGCCGTAGAACGGCATGGAGTCCAGCGGGGCGTAGCTGACCGAGGTGCCGGAGTACGGTGCGTGAACGACCTGGCCGTTACCGGCGTAGATGCCCACGTGGCTGGCGCCACTGTAGAAGGCGACGATGTCACCCGGCTGCAGATCGGCCTTGGAGACCTGGGTGCCGCCACCGACCTGGGCCTGGCTGGTGCGCGGAATGGAGATCCCGGCCTGCTGGTACGCCCACGAGGTCAGGCCCGAGCAGTCGAAGGAATCCGGCCCGGTCGCGCCCCAGACGTAGGGGGAACCGACGCGGGTCGAGGCCGCGTCGAGGATCTTCTGGCCGGTGCTGACCTGCGGCGCGGGAGCTGCGAACTCCTCCACGGGCGCGGCGGCCTGCTGAAGACCGGCGGGGAGGGCGATCCCCTCGGGCAGATCAACGGTGACCTGAGAAGGCACACCCGGCAGACGAAGCTCGACGGGAACGTCGACTGTCACGGGTGCGGCGGCGGCGGTACCGGATCCGGCGACGGCCGCTCCGGCGGCGAGCAGTCCGGCTGCGGCCACACGACGGCCGGTCGAACTGGTCTTGATGCTGTGGGCTCCCACGAGAGTCTTTCCTCTTTCTTCCTGCGACACCGACCGGGTTAGCTGACGGGTTCGGACACGGAAGTCTGTCCTACACTCTCGGACCTTCGAGGCCCTCGGGCGATTCACCCCAGTAGTTCTTGGTTCCCCGGCGCACCGTGACGGTGCTTAGGTGTTGACCTCGGCCCCCCACCGGTGGGCGGGTGATGACTTCCGAGGTCTCGAAAAGGTTACGAAAACGTCTCGCCGAAGTCCAGCCCATCGCCTATGCGGCGGGAAATGCAGCCAGGATCTCGACGGAAGAGACCATTCCGACATCCCGCAGCACCTCGATCGCAGACCGGACATCAGGGGCGAGAACATACCCGCAGGACTCCGCAGAAAGGGCGTCTACCTGGGGGCTTTCCGACCACAGGAACTCCACGATACATCCGGAGCAACCGCGATCCGCCGCAGGGCATCGTCCACAGTCCAATGAAAACATGATCTATCTCACACTCCGTCCCGGGCGCGTTGCCCGTCCGTTACCGACCCGCGATCCGCGTGTCGTGATGACCGACAGGCCGGACCATAGACAGCAGGTACGACATCCCCTCGACGAGCGGCCGGGGCGCCAGCAGTGTCGGACCGGAACGCTACGGTCTGCGGCATGTCCCGACCGATCTCTCCACCGACGGCATCGGCGCCGTCGACCACCTCGCCGGGGGTGCAGACGTCGTTCGATGAGCTCGAACCACTGCTGTCGGAGATCACCTTCGTCGTCGTCGACCTGGAGACGACGGGCACGCGAGCCGGTACCGATGAGATCACCGAGGTCGGCGCGGTACGGGTACGCGGCGGCGAAGTACAGGCGGAGCTGTCCACCTTCGTCGCGATCGACAGCCCCCTCCCCACGCATATCAGCCGACTCACCGGGATCCTGCCCGGCGATCTCGTCGACGCGCCACGGCTCGGCGAGGTCATGGCGACGTTCCTCGAGTTTTCCCGGGGAGCTGTCCTGGTGGCACACAACGCCAGGTTCGATCTCGGGTTCCTTCGCGCAGCGGCATCCGCCACAGGAAACGAGTGGCCCGAGCCCTTGTCTCTGTGCACCCTCACGCTCGCCCGCCGCATCCTGCACAGCGGGGAGACGCGGGGGCACCGGTTGGGGACACTCGCAGCGCACCTCGGATCGGCCGTCGAGCCGAACCACCGCGCCCTTCAGGACGCCAGGGCGACCGTGGACGTCCTCCACGCGCTCATCTCCAGGGTGGGCGACTGCGGGGTCTCCACGCTGTCGGAGCTCCGTTCCTACGACGGGCGATTGTCCCCCGAGGTCCGTCGTCGGGCCTCGCTCACCGACTCACTGCCCACCGGCTCCGGCGCCTACGTCTTCCGCGACGGTGAGGGCGTCCCCCTCTACGTGGGCTCGTCCGTCGATGTCCGGCGGCGAGCGCGTTCCTACTTCTCCGGCGGTGACACCCGGGGGCGGATGCGAACGATGGTCGGACTCGCGGAATCCGTCGAGGCTGTGGAGTGCTCCCACCTGCTCGAGGCATGGAGCGTCGAAGAGCAGTTGATCGACTCGCTCCAACCGCCCTTCAACCGCCGGTCCCGCGCTCCCCGGCGCGGCTGGTGGCTCGCCCCACCACGCGGGCGGGGCACGAAGGGACGGGTGAGCCGAATCCCGGAGGACCATCTGGCGTTGGGGCCGTTCCGGCGAGCCGAGGACGCGCGATCAGCATGGGAAGACCTCGTCATGGGCTTCGGGGCCGAACCGACACCGCAGAACTGGATCGCACTGGTGACCGGAGAGGATTCCGGGCCCCTGCGGACGTTGACGGCGAGAGTGGACGACATCGCCGCGGAAGGCGGCTTCGAACGCGCGGCCCGGCTACGGGACCGGACCGCCATGCTCATCCGTGTCCTCACCCGGCTCCAGGAACTCGCTGCCACCGCGGGCCTGACCGAGCTGGTCCTGGCCCAGAGAGCGGGCCGCGGGAGGTGGGAGGTGGCGGTGATCCGTCACGGCCGTCTCGCGGGCTCGGGAGCGGTACCCACCGGCGCCTCGCCGATGCCGGTCATCGACGCGCTACGCACGGCGGCGACGTCAGTGCGGCCCGGGCCCGGGCCGCTGGGTGGTGCGACCCTGGACCAGGTGCGGAATGTCCACCGATGGATAGATTCCGCACCCACACGCATCGTGTCCGTCGCCGGCTCGTGGCAACTCCCCGTGAACGGCGCGCACACCGTGAGCGACTGGGCCTCGCGCGCCGAACGCGCGGCGTCGGAACACGCGGAGACGAACGGCGGGCGTTAGCACACCCGAGGGACGGGCCAGCCGCGGGTCCCCCACCCAGGAGAGCGGCGTCAGCGAACCCTACTGACCCGGGCCCACGTGTCGAGTAGCCGAGCCGCCGAGCCGTCGTCGATCGCCGCCGCCGCCCGATCCACTGCAGAACGCATGGCGCTCACCAGGTCCGCGTCCCTGTCCAGCCCGTCGAAGGCCACCAGGGCTGCCGCGGAGTTCAGGAGCACGGCATCACGGACCGGGCCTCTCACGCCCGCGAGCAGATCGCGGGCAACACCCGCATTGTGCTCGCCGTCGCCGCCCCGCAACTCCTCGATCGAGCAGGTCTGCATGCCGAAATCCCCGGGCTGGATTGAATCCTCGTCGACATGCCCGCCCGCGACACGCAACACGCGTGTCGCCCCGGTCATGGTGATCTCGTCGAGCCCGTCGGATCCGCGGACGACCAGGGCCGACTTTTCCCGACGCGCGAACACCTCGGCCATAACCGGCATGAGATTCTCGAACGCGCACCCGATGAGATTCGCGATCGGGGACGCCGGGTTCGTGAGCGGCCCGAGGATGTTGAACACCGTCGGTATGCCGATCTCCTTGCGCGGCGCGGCCGCGAAGCGCAGGGCGGGATGGAAGACGGGGGCGAAGCAGAAGGCGATCCCCACCTCATCCAGGCACCGGGCGACCTCGTCGGGCCCCAGGTCGATCGCCACCCCCAGCGCCTCCAGCACGTCGGCCCCGCCGCTCTTCGACGACGCGGCCCGGTTGCCGTGCTTGACCACCGGTACCCCGCAGGCGCTCACCACGAGCGACGACATGGTGGAGATGTTGACCGTCCCCTGACGGTCCCCGCCGGTGCCCACGATGTCGACACACGGGCGGGAGGTGGGTACCCGGCGGGAGTAATCGAGCATCGTCGCGGACAGCGCGTCGAGTTCCGGGCCCGTCACGCCCTTCATCTTGAGCGCGACCCCGAATGCCCCGATCTGCGCGTCGGAGGCGACGCCCTCCATGATCCGGGCCATCGCCCAGCCGGCGGCGGCAGGATCGAGGTCCTCACCGCTGGTCAGGGTGCCGAGCACCGCGGACCACGAGTGCCCCCCGTCGAACGTCGCCGAACTGCCCACGTGTACCGACCTCCTCCGAATACCGGATCGCACGACGCCTTCGACAACGCCGACCATTCGCCGTCAATCGTGCCACCGCACAGCCCGACGGGGCCGACCGCCCACCCTGGATGAGACCGGAACGCAGGTTCCGGAGGCACGCCTGAGAGTGCCCTGATAGCCCCTGCAAGGGGGACGATTTCCGGGGTGCTTCCAGTAAGTTTCGAAAACGACCTGCGGAAACACTGAGCGGACACGCCGATTTCGGGGGTCCATGCAGACTCCACCCACCTCAGGGGTCATACTTGGCCACGTGACGAGCGCAGTAGATAACTCAGGATCGGCCATGGCCCAGCGTGTTCATTCGCTGAATCGGCCGAACATGGTCAGTGTGGGCACCATCATCTGGCTGTCCCAGGAGCTGATGTTCTTCGCGGGCCTGTTCGCGATGTACTTCGTCTCCAAGGCGAACTCGGGAGGTGACTGGCCCTCCTATCCGGTGCACCTCAACGTGCCCTTCGCCGTGACGATCACCGTCATCCTCGTGGCGTCGTCGTTCACCTGTCAGATGGGTGTCTTCGCGGCAGAGCAGGGCGACGTCTTCGGCCTACGCCGGTGGTACGTGATCTCGGCGGCCATGGGGACGGTCTTCCTGCTGGGCCAGTCCTACGAATACCTGTACCTGTACCTCGAGGGCGTCACCATCTCCTCGAGTGTCTACGGGTCGGTCTTCTTCATCACCACCGGATTCCACGGACTCCACGTGGCGGCCGGCGTGGTCGCCTTCGTCGTACTCGTGATGCGTACGACGATGTCGCGCTTCACCCCGGCGCAGGCCACCGCGGCGATCGTCGTGTCGTACTACTGGCACTTCGTCGACGTCGTCTGGATCGGCCTCTTCGTCACCATCTACTTCATTCAGTAGTCAGCTGGCCGCAGGACGCTGTGTCCAGCAGGTCCCAACACCAAAGGGAACTCACAATGAACTCACCTCACCCATCCGCTGCGGACTCGCCGGCGCCTGAACCGGCGCCGGCCACCACGCGGACTGCTTCCACCAAGCGGCGCCGCAAGGCGACCGGCGCGCTCGTCATCGCCGCCGGTCTGCTCGGCGCGGGAGCCATCGCGACCGCCGTGGTCCCGGAGCCGCAGGTGGCCACCGCGCAGCAGGATCAGGCCGCGCTCATCGCCGAGGGTAAGTCGATCTACGACGTCGCCTGCATCACCTGCCACGGGCAGAACCTGCAGGGCGTGGAGGACCGTGGCCCCTCGCTCGTAGGCGTCGGCGCGGGTTCGGTCTACTTCCAGGTGCACTCCGGTCGCATGCCGGCAGCGGACAACGAGGCCCAGGCCGAGCGCAAGAAGCCGCGCTACAGCGAGCACCAGATCGTCGCCCTGGCCGCCTACGTCGACCAGTACGGCGGCGGACCGGGCATCATCACCAACCCCGACGGCACCATCGCCCAGGAGAGCCTGCGCGGCGTCTCCGGGGAGAGCCGCGCCGAGGAGCTGGCCCGCGGTGGCGAGCTGTTCCGCCTGAACTGCGCGTCCTGCCACAACTTCACCGGTCGCGGTGGTGCCCTGTCCGCGGGCAAGTACGCCCCGATTCTCGATCCTGCCAACGAGCAGGAGATCTACCAGGCCATGCTCACCGGCCCGCAGAACATGCCCAAGTTCTCGGATCGCCAGCTGACGCCGGACGAGAAGCAGGACATCATCGCCTACATCAAGAACGCTGACTCCAAGGTCTCCCCCGGCGGCTATGGCCTGGGTGGCCTCGGCCCCGTCACCGAAGGTGTGGCCATGTGGCTTGTCGGCATCGTCGCCCTCATCGGTGCGACCCTGTGGATCGGATCCCGTTCATGAGTGAGACCCCCAAGAACCCGTCCCCCGCGGACCTGGACCGGATGAGCGATGAGGAGCTCGTCCGGCTCGGTACCGAGCTCGACGAGGTCGACGTCAAGTTCCGCGAGGCCCGCTGGCCCGAGGGTGTCGAGACCCGCGCCGAGAAGCGCGCCGCACGGACCGTCACTATCTGGTTCGCCCTGTCCGCCCTCTTCGGCCTGGCCTTCGCCGCCGTGTACATTTTCTGGCCCTGGGAGCACAAGGGTGAAGGAGAGGCCGGCCACGCGCTGTACATGGCGTACACGCCGCTTCTCGGCCTCACGATCGGTCTGTCGATCCTGTTCCTGGGCTTCGGCGCGGTGCAGTTCACCAAGAAGTTCGTTCCCGAGGAGATCTCGGTCCAGACGCGCCACGACGGCCCGTCGTCCGATGTCGACCGGCGGACGATCGTCGCCGAGCTCAATGACTCGTGGAAGTCCTCCACCCTGGGTCGCCGCAAGGTCATGGGCGGGTTCCTCGGTGCGAGCGTCGGTCTCATCGGCCTCTCCGCGATCCTGCCGCTCGGCGGCATGATCAAGAACCCGTGGAAGCGCGGCCCGATGACTGTCGCCGGCGACGGCACGCTCCACACCACGGGCTGGACGCTCGCCTCGGACACCCGTCCCGACGGTCTGCCTCCGGAGAAGGTCTACCTCGGTCGTGACACCGCCAAGGTCTTCCCGGACGGCCACCCGCCCGCCGGACAGGGCCGGCTCGAGCGGATCCACATCGACGATCTCTCGACCGGAGCCCTCGAGTCCGTGTTCCCGCTCCCCGCGAGCGCGATCGGCAACTTCACCGAGGACATGCACTCGATCCACGGCACCCGCAACGCGGTCATGCTGATCCGCTTCCGCCCGGAGGACGCCGCTCGCGTGATCAAGCGCAAGGGCCAGGAGAACTTCAACTACGGCGACCTGTACGCCTTCTCGAAGATCTGTACCCACCTCGGGTGCCCCACCTCGCTGTACGAGCAGCAGACCCACCGTTTTCTCTGCCCGTGTCACCAGTCGCAGTTCGATGCGCTCGAGTACGCCAAGCCGGTCTTCGGCCCCGCCGCGCGTGCGCTTCCGCAGCTGCCCATCGCCGTGGACAACGAGGGCTACCTCGTCGCCAACGGTGACTTCATCGAGCCGGTCGGACCTGCCTTCTGGGAGCGTCGTTCATGAGCAACAACACCAAACTCGCCACAGTCGGAGACAATCTCGACTCGCGGTACACCATGGCCCAGGGCATGCGCCGGCAGATCAACAAGGTCTTCCCGACGCACTGGTCCTTCCTCCTGGGCGAGATCGCCCTGTACAGCTTCATCATCCTGCTGATCTCGGGTGTCTATCTCACCCTGTTCTTCGATCCGTCCATGTCGAAGGTGATCTACCAGGGTGCCTACGCGCCGCTGAACGGCATCGAGATGTCCCGGGCGTACGAGACCGCACTGAACATCTCGTTCGAGGTGCGCGGCGGTCTCTTCGTGCGGCAGATCCACCACTGGGCGGCGCTGCTGTTCGTCGCCTCGATGGTCGTCCACATGATCCGAATCTTCTTCACCGGGGCGTTCCGCCGCCCGCGTGAGGCCAACTGGATCATCGGTTGTGTGCTGCTGCTCCTGGGCATCGTCGAGGGCTTCCTCGGCTACGGTCTGCCGGACGAGCTCCTCTCCGGCACCGGCCTCCGGATCACCTCCGCCATCATCGTCGGCCTGCCGGTGATCGGCACCTGGATGCACTGGATGATCTTCGGCGGGGACTTCCCCGGCGAGCTCATGATCCCGCGCTTCTATGTCCTGCACGTGTTGATCATCCCGGCCATCATCCTGGCCCTGATCGCCGCGCACCTCGCGCTGGTCTGGTACCAGAAGCACACGCAGTTCCCCGGGCCGGGTCGCACCGAGAACAACGTCGTCGGCGTGCGTATCCTCCCGGTCTTCGCGGTGAAGTCGATCGCGTTCGGTGCGATCACGCTCGGTGTGATCATGCTCTTCTCGGGCTTGTTCACCATCAACGCGATATGGAACCTCGGGCCATACAATCCGGCGCACATCTCGGCGGGCTCCCAACCTGACTGGTACATGCTCTGGACAGAGGGCGGTGCACGTGTGATGCCGGCCTGGGAGCTCTACCTCGGCCCGTACACGGTCACCGCCACCACCTGGGTGGCCGTGATGCTCGGCGCCATGGTCGCCCTGATGTTCGTCTACCCGTGGATCGAGTCCAAGTTCTCGGGCGACACGGCTCACCACAACCTGCTGCAGCGTCCGCGCGACGTCCCGGTCCGCACCGCCGCCGGCATGATGGCCATCACGTTTTACGTGATCCTCGTGCTGATGGGCGCGAACGACCTCATCGCGTACCACTTCAACATCTCGTTGAACGCCACCACGTGGGCCGGTCGTATCGGGCTGATCCTGCTGCCGCCCTTGGTGTACTTCGCCACCTACCGTCTGTGCCTGGGTCTGCAGCGTGCGGACCGTGAGGTGCTCGAGCACGGCATCGAGACCGGCATCATCATGCGGATGCCGCAGGGTGAGTTCATCGAGGTCCACCAGCCGCTCGGCGAGGTCGACGAGCACGGGCACGCGATCCCGCTCGAGTACGCGGGTGCCAAGGTGCCCTCCAAGATGAACCAGCTGGGAGTCGCCGGGCGTCCCCCGTTCGGTGGCCTGTCCGCCGACCCGGCCGACGAGGCCGAGCTGCTCGAGGGTTCGTCGCATGACAAGCACGAGCGTGAGTACCGGATGCTCAACACGCTGCAGGAGGAGAACCGTGCCCGTCGCAATGACGAGCACTGATCCCCTGTAGTACCCGACCGCGGGCCGGATCTCCACACGGAGATCCGGCCCGCGGTCTTTGAGCAACCGATCCCCGCGCACAGGAGAACAATGACGTCGCACGAGCGAGACCGCGCCCGGGTCGGGGCCGAGGCCGGGGCCGGGGCCGGGGCCGGGGCCGGGGCCGGGATCATCCTCACCGACGAAATCCGCCATGCCCTCCAGCTCCTCCACGGCGGCCACGACCTCTTCCTCACCGGCAAGGCCGGGACCGGAAAGTCGACGCTCATCCGGCACTTCCTCGCCGAAACCGACCACCCCACCCTGGTCGCGGCACCCACCGGTATCGCCGCACTCAACGTCGGCGGCTATACGATCCATCGGCTCTTCGGCTTCCATCCGAGCCACACCGTGGAACACGTCCGCGGTCCCGCGTACCGGCCCGGCCGCTTCGCCACAGCCCTGTCCCGCGTGCGCACGCTCGTCCTCGACGAGGCGTCCATGATCCGCGCTGACGTGTTCGACATGATCTCCGTGGCCCTCGAACGGTTCGGCCCCGATCCGACACTGCCGTTCGGCGGCGTCCAGGTGGTCCTGGTGGGAGACCTCTTCCAACTCCCGCCCGTGGTCCCGGACAACGAGAAGTCGACCTTCACGACCGTCTACGAGACCCCGTACTTCTTCTCCGCCGCGCACTTCAGCCGCGACCACTTCCCCACCGTCGACCTCACCCACGTCTTCCGACAGTCCGGGGACCCCACACTCGCCACCATCCTCAACTCGATACGTGAGGGAAGCCTCGTCGGCCACGCCCGGGCGAGGTTGAATGCGCGCACGGACCCGGACTTCGAACCTCCGGATGACGAGTTCTGGCTGACGTTGACCACCACCAACCGGATGGCCACGGCGCGCAACCGCCGACGACTGGAGCGCCTACCGGGTGCCGAGCTGGCGATGGAGGCCACCAGCACCGGCGATATGTCCGACTTCGAACCCCCGACGGCCAGGACGCTCAGCTTCAAGATCGGCGCACAGATCATGATGTTGACCAACGACCCGGCCGACCGGTGGGTCAACGGTTCGATCGGCCGCGTTCTCGACGTGACGTTCGGTCGACGTGGTGATCGGGACGAGCGCGGTCCCGTCGTCGTCGTCCGGTTCACCGGCGGGGACGTCGCCGAGGTCGCGCTGCACACCTGGGACGTCACCCGCCCCGTCGCCTCCGGCGCCGCCATGCGACACGAGGTGGTCGGCACCTACACCCAGTACCCGTTCGCGCTCGCGTGGGCGATCACCATCCACAAGAGTCAGGGGCAGACGCTCGACAAACTGGTCGTGGACCTCAGCGGGGGTACCTTCGCCGCCGGCCAGCTCTACGTGGCCCTGAGCCGGTGCCGCACGCTCGACGGTCTGGTCCTCACCCGTCCGGTGCAGGCGCGGGACCTCAAGACCGACCGGCGGATCACCCGCTTCCTGCGCTCCCCCGACACCGACGCCCCGCCGCGCCGATACTGCGCGATCGCCACCCTCACCGTCGGCGACGAAAGTCCCTGGGCGCGCCCACGGCCGGTCGAGCTGGCGGTCGCGTTCCCGGACGGCACCGCGGTCACCACCCTCCTCAACCCGCAGCGGGATATGGCCCGGGCACGCACGGAGTACGGCATCACCGTCTCGGACGTATTGCTCGCACCCACGCTCCTCGAGGCGTGGACGGTGCTCGCCCCGCTGCTCGACGGCCACACGCCCGTCGCGGTGGGCGCCGACCGGACGCTCGGCGAGGTGGAGTTCGAGCTCCGGCGGCTCGGCAGCGCGTCCCCGACGCCCCTGGGGGTCGACGTGCCCCCGCACCTGCTGACGCCGGCCGAGCAGACTCGGACACGTGCGGCGTCGGCCCTCACCCGCGCGCGGGCGACGCTCGCGGCACATGGCCGTCTGTGGCCTGACGACGGCACCTCCGGGACGTTCGACGCCGATCTCGTGGAAGAGACGGAGCTCGGGTACCTGCTCAGCCGCGATGTCGGGATCACCACGCCGACCTCGGAGGTGCTCCCCCAACTGTCGGCGATGTTGACGGTCAGCGCCGACGTGGGCGCGTCCCTGTTGGACCTGTCAGGACGAGGATGGGCGGCAGGCGGTGCGGGGGCCGGCGGGCCCCGCACCGAAAGCGTGCGCGGGGGCGACCACGATGAGGACGACGACGACAACCACGGCGCTGTGGGCCTCACGGCCGGAGACCGCGAGCTCCGTAAAGGCGCCCGGACTCTGGTGGCAGAGCAGATTCGCCACGCGGCGGAGCGGGTGACCGTCACCGCCGAACTGTGGTCACGACTGCAGACCGTTGCCGGGGTGCTCGGCGCCGACGTGACGAGCGGGCTGAGCGCGGCGGCGGAGGCCGAGGCGGAGTCGGTGCTCAGCCCGGGGACGCGGGTGTGCTTCACCGGCAGCGCGCTCGACCACGACGGCGTTCTCCTCTCTCGCGAGGAGATGGAGAGTTTGGCGACCCGGGGAGGTCTCGAGCCGGTCGCGAACGTCACCAGGGCCCGCTGCGACGTCCTGGTCGTGGCGGAGCCCGGGACCCAGTCGACGAAGGCCCGCAATGCACAGAAATGGGAGAAACCCATCCTGTCGGCAGCGGAGTTCCTGACCTGGGCCCGCGGGCCGGGGTCGGCTAGAGCGTGACGGGGAGCGGCTCACCCACCATGTCCGCGACCGCGCGGAACGCCATCGCCATGCCCGACCCGAGCGGCACGCCGGGCCCGGGGTAGGCCTCGCCGGAGACGGACGCGGAGGAGTTACCGGCCGCGTACAGGCCCGCGATGGGCTGACCCTCGGTGTCGAGGACCGCGCCGTTGACGTCGATCACCGCGCCGCCCTTCGTTCCCAGGTCGCCCAGCACCAGCCGGACCGCGTGCAGGCGGTCGCCGCCCACCGGGCGCAGGCACTCCTGCGCGGTCGAGGCGCCCACGAAGAAGCGACCATAGGGGTCCTCGCCACGGCGGAAGTCCGCGTCCTCCCCCCGCTCGGCGAACTCGTTGAAGCGGTCGACGCTCGCGCGCAGGGCTGCAGGATCAAGACCCGTGGCCCGGGCGAGCTCCTCCACGCTCCCGGCGGTGTGCCAGAGACCGGCCGCGCGAAGATCGTCCGCGCCCGGTGCCGGGATACAGATCGCCGGGAAGCCTCCGGCTTCCGCGTCGTCGAAGACGAACCAGAAGTCGTCGCCGGCCCCGTCTGCCATCCGGGCGCGCATCTGACGTCCCATCTGGTCGTACGGCAGCAGTTCGTTGGCGAACCGACGACCGGTGCCGTCGACGATGAGTCCGGAACGGAATCCCAGGGTGAAGGCCGCGTGCCCGTTGGGGAACAGGGTCGCCGGGCACCACCACGACTGGTCGAGCAGGTCGAGCCGTGCGCCGACAGCCTCGAACATGCGGACCGCGTCCCCGGATCCGGTGTCGGGGTGCGACGAGGACCAGTCCGCGGTGGGCATCTGCTGCAGCCGCTCACGGAGCTCGGCGGATCGCTCGAAGCCGCCGGCCGCGACGAGCACCCCGCGCCGGGCTCCCAGCGCCCGACGCTCTCCGTTCTCGTCCACCGCCACCCCGATCACGCGTCCGTCGGCGTCGCGGATCAGTTCGCGGGCGGCGCTCGAGAGCCGCAACTCGGCGTTGTCCATCGCATCCATTGCCAGCACGAGGCGGGCCACCCACGCACGGCCGCCCTCGAGACGGGTGGTGTCCTCGTCGGCGGCGAACTGGTCCACGGGCACCGCCGATCGGACATCCGAGACCCTGGCCCCGACCTCGACCCCCTTGATCGGCTTCGGGTAGATGCTCCGGCCCGCCTCCTGGCGGCCCGGGGCGTCGAAGTAGTCCGGGAACGCCTGGAACCGCATCGGGATCCCGAGCTCGTCCTGCAGGAACTCCACGACCGCCGGGCCGGTGCTCAGGAAGGCGTCCTGCACCTGCTGATCCGTGCGATCGCCCACCACGGCCCTGAAGTACGTCCGCCCACGCTCGACGGAGTCCTCGAGTCCGTCGCGGGCCAGGACCGGATTGCCGGGAAGCCACACGGCCCCGCCCGAGTACGCCGACGTCCCACCGAACCGGTCGGTCTTCTCGACGAGGCACGTGGACAATCCGCGGGAGGCCGCGGCCGCGGCGCCGAACAACGCCGCCACACCCGACCCCACGACCACCACGTCGTATTCCGCGTCGAATGTTCCGTCCTGAACTGTCACGGTATGTTCCTT